>DAOWNJ010000048.1 GCA_030642645.1 Dehalococcoidia bacterium
AGGCAAGGGAGGTCTCGGGGCCGACGACTGTGAGATCGATGCCCCTGGCCAAAGCGGCATCGGCAAGGGCTTCTATATCTGTGGGGCGGATGGGAAGATTATGGGCGATTGAAGATGTCCCGGCGTTTCCAGGAGCTACATGTATCTCCTTTACTTTATCGCTTTGAGAGAGCTTCCAGGCGATGGCGTGCTCCCGTGCTCCACCGCCAATGACCAGGATGTTCAAGCTTTGCCCTCTTATAATCCCTCTTTCTTGAACTTCTCCGCCTGGGTCTGGTCCAGTTTCTGGATCAACTTGACGAGCTCGGCAACATGCTCCTTCTCATCGTCGCGGATGTGCTCTAAAACGCGCCTGGCCTCTTCGCTTTCCAGGGCGTCAATATGCCGCTGATACTGATTGATAGCCTCTAGCTCTCCCACTAGGTCTTCACGCAAGAGATCGAGCTCGCCATCTCCTTTTGCCTGGCCCTGACCATAAGCCATGTGATACCTCCTTCAATTGTGGTAGTGTTCTTCCATATGCTGCGATGTATTTGGCATAGTAGCATTGCTGCCAAGTTATTCCCACTCTATGGTCGAAGGGGGCTTTGAAGAGATGTCATAGACCACCCGGTTCACGCCGGGGACCTCGTTTGCAATTCGGTTTGAGATTCGAGCCAGTAGGTCGTAGGGGAGGCGGGCCCAATCGGCGGTCATGGCGTCCTCTGAGGTTACGGCGCGTATCGCAACTACATGCCCGTATGTTCTATAGTCCCCCATCACCCCCACGCTCCTCACATCGGGGAGAACGGCGAAGCTCTGCCAAAGCTGGCGATAGAGATTTGCCTTCTTTATCTCGTTCATCACAATCCAATCGGCCGCCCTTAAGGTCTCAAGTCTCTCCCTTGTCACCTCACCGATTATCCTGATAGCAAGCCCTGGCCCCGGAAAGGGCTGACGCCAGACCATTTCCTCAGGGAGCCCCAGCTCAAGCCCTACCTCCCTCACCTCATCCTTAAATAGATAGCGCAGTGGCTCAAGGAGGGTAAGGGTCATTGTCTTGGGGAGGCCGCCAACATTGTGGTGGGTCTTTATCTTTGCTGAAGCCCTGCTTTCCGGGGAGACGCTCTCGATAACATCGGGATAGAGGGTGCCCTGGGCGAGGAAATCGACCTTGCCTATCCTTGCCGCCTCTTCCTCAAACACCCTGATGAACTCCTCACCAACCACCCTTCGCTTGACCTCCGGGTCTATAACCCCATTGAGCTTCTCTAGGAAACGGTCTGTGGCGTCCACATAGATGAGGTTCATCTTCATATTTCGCTGGAAGGTGTTGAGTATCCTCTCATCCTCCTCACGGCGAAGAAGTCCATTATTAACAAATATACAGGTGAGCTGATCCCCTATGGCGTGGTGAACCAGTGTCGCGGTCACTGCCGAATCTACCCCTCCAGAGAGGGCGCATATAACCTTCCCCCCACTGACCTCCTCCCTGATCCCCCTCACACTCTCAACAACAAAATTCCCAGGTGTCCAGGTTCCCTGGCAGCCGCATATCTTATACAGGAAATTCTCCAGGATGGTCTTGCCCTGAGGGGTGTGGGCTACCTCAGGGTGGAACTGCAACCCTATAATCCCATGACCATTTCCCATTGCGGCAATAGGTGAATTCTCAGTGAAGGCAATGGTGGTGAATCCTGGCGGCACCTCCTCGATCCGATCGCCGTGGCTCATCCAGACCGTCATCGATGGAGGAAGACCTGCGAAGATAGGGGATTCGGTGGCATTCTGATGGAGGATGGCATGGCCGTATTCACACCTCATCCCCGGCGCCACTCGCCCCCCAAGCTGATGTGTTAGGACCTGTAGCCCGTAGCAGATGCCGAGGATGGGGAGCCCACTCTCATAAACATAATCAGGGGCGAGTGGCGCCCCCGGGTCATAGACACTCGCCGGACCCCCGGAGAGGATAAACCCCTTGGGATGAAGCGAGGCAACCCTCTCCCAGGCGGCATCATGAGGGAGTAGCTCGCAATAGACATGACACTCCCTCACCCTCCTTGCGATAAGCATGCTATACTGGGAGCCGAAGTCAATGACTGCCACGGCCTCCCGCTCCCGCCCCAGGGGCTCCTCTCTGGGAAGCGGCTGCCCTCCCCTCAACTCCTCGGCGATCTCCAGATATGTGGAGATCTCCATATCGTCGCTTGTGGTTACACGACGACTACTCACCATTTCTATACCTCGACCGAAGCTTATCACTATGCTATACTAGCGTCAAGAGCGCCAGAGATGTCGTCTACACCCCCTATCGAGCAGCAAATCGAGCAGGCCATCGATATACTCAAGGGCGGCGGTGTCGTTGCCTTCCCTACGGATACCGTCTACGGGCTCGGCGCCAGCGCCTTCATTGACCATGCCGTGGAGAGGGTCTACAGGGTCAAAGGGCGTCCCCGCCACCTCCCCCTCCCGCTGCTCGTAAGCTCGGTCTCGGAGATAGAGATGGTTGCTCATCCCGTTTCTGATATGGCGTGGTGCCTTGTCCAGCGCTTTCTCCCCGGTGGCTTGACTGTTGTCCTGCCAAAGGCGCCCTCTCTCTCTACTATTGCTGTCGCCGGAGGTGAAAGCGTCGCGGTGAGGATCCCAAATCACCCTATCCCCCTTTCCCTAGTCCATGGCCTTGGCGCCCCAATCACGGGGACGAGCGCTAACAGAAGCGGCGACATTAGCCCTCGGACCGCCGACGAGGTATATCGTCAGTTGGGTGATAGGATCGACCTCGTTATTGATGGTGGAGGATGTTCAGAGGGGGTTGAGTCAACGGTGCTTGACCTGACAAGCCAGATACCCCGGATCCTCAGAGAGGGGGCTATCTCCAGGGACGAGATTGAAAGGGCGTGTGGCATAAAGATTCAGGGGGTAAGTGAGAATGCGAATCGCCATTGGGAGTGACCATAGAGGGCTTGGGCTGAAGCGGCAGGTCTTGAGCCTCCTGGCTGAGCTAGGGCATCCCTTTGATGACTTCGGCTGCTATGATGAGGCCATGGTTGACTATCCGGACATTGCCAGAGTGGTGGCTGAGGGGGTGGCGGAGGGGAGGTTCGACCACGGCATCCTCATCTGCAGTACGGGCATCGGAATGAGCATCGCCGCAAATAAGGTGCCCGGGATAAGGGCAGCGCTTTGCTATGACACCCTCACCGCCCGCCGCTCGCGGGAGCACAACGATGCTAATATCCTCTGCCTTGGAGGGGAGAACATGGAGACAGGGCTAGCCCTCGAGGTTGTAAAGACCTATCTTTCATCCAATTTCGAGGGTGGAAGACACTTAAGGAGGCTTGATAAGATAAGGGAGATGGAGGCCCTTTAGGTCCAGTCAAATTTCTTGACAGGTTCGACCGTCGCTGATAAGATAGCCCAGACAAGGAGCGGGATGGTGAAGATACTGGATAAGGTAGATAGCCCTGAAGATGTGAAGAGGCTCACCTCAGATGAGCTGAAGGGGCTTGCCTCAGAGATAAGGGAGGAGCTTATCTCCACTATAGGCACCAACGGGGGGCACCTTGCCTCCAGTCTAGGTGTGGTCGAGCTCACCGTCGCCCTACACCGGGTATTCTCAAGCCCAAGGGATAAGATAGTCTGGGATGTTGGGCATCAGTGCTATGCCCATAAACTCCTCACCGGGCGTAAGGATAGATTTACCACCATCCGTCAGTTCGGGGGCTTGTCCGGGTTCACCGACCACTCTGAGAGTCCACATGATCACTTCGGCACCGGACATGCCAGCACCTCTGTCTCTGCTGCCCTGGGGATGGCCATAGCCCGGGACCTCGCCGGGGATGATTATCATGTGGTCGCCATTATTGGGGATGGGGCCCTCACCGGCGGGATGGCGTTTGAGGCTCTGAATCAGGCTGGGCATCTGGGAACAAGGCTCATCGTAATCCTGAATGACAACGGGATGGCCATCTCACCCAATGTCGGTGCCCTCTCAAAGCTCCTTGGGAGGGTAAGATTCAGCCCTAGATACTACCGCACCAAGGAGGAGGCACAGCATGTGTTGGCCAGGCTCCCTATGGGAAACCAGATGTGGCGGGTGGGTAAGAGGGCAAAGGAAAGCTTCAAGAGCCTTATCATCCCCACCATGATCTGGGAGGAGCTGGGGTTCACCTACCTTGGCCCCATCGATGGGCATGACATCGCCGAGCTTGAGGAGGCCTTGGACCGGGCGAAAAAGTATCCCCAAAGACCAACCTTTGTCCATGTCATCACCAAGAAAGGAAAGGGGTATAAGCCCGCAGAGGAGAACCCGGTTGGCTTTCATAGTTTATCGCCTGTGAGGAAGGGGGGGCAGGCTCCGAGTTACAGCGAGGTCTTTGGACGCACTGTTCTGAGACTTGCCAGGGATAACCCCAGGGTGGTTGCGATCACCGCTGCCATGCCTGAGGGGACGGGACTGAATATTGTGGCCCGTGAATTTCCCGAGCGGGTCTTCGATGTCGGGCTATGCGAGCAGCATGCCGTCACCTTCGCCGCAGGGCTTGCAACCCAGGGATTTATCCCCTTTGTTGCTATCTACTCCACATTCCTCCAGCGCGCCTTCGACCAGGTTGTCCATGATGTTTGTATCCAGAACCTTCCGGTGATCTTCGCCATTGACCGAGCCGGCATCGTTGGAGAGGATGGGAAGACCCATCAGGGAACATTCGATCTCTCCTATCTTGGCCTCCTCCCCAATATGGTGATAGCATCACCAAAGGATGAGAATGAACTTCAGCACCTCCTCTATACCGCGATGATGGCAAACCGACCAATGGCGATACGATACCCAAAGGGATCGGGGTTGGGGGTTCATCTTGATGAGGGGCTCCATGGGCTCCCTATCGGGAGGGGGGAGGTGCTCAGGGAGGGGGGGGATGTGGCCCTTATCGCCATCGGCTCCACCGTCGCTCCTTCGCTTGAGGCAGCCCAGAGGCTATCAGGGGAGGGGGTGGAGTCTACCGTGATCAATGCCCGCTTCGCCAAGCCACTGGACTCCACACCCATCCTGGAGGCGGCTGGGAGGACGGGGCGGGTGGTAACCATTGAGGAGGGTAGCCTTTGGGGAGGCTTTGGGACCTCAGTGCTGGCCCTTTTAGAGGGTTCAAGCCAGCATGGCGTAAGGATAACCAGGATCGGTCTACCCGATGAGTTCATTGAGCACGGCCAACGCTCACTCCTACAGAAAAAGTATCGGATCGATGCTGAGGGGATAGCTGAGAGGGTAATTGAATCCTTCCCTGAGTTTGCCCGTCACCCTTTGATGGAAGCTAAGAGGTGAGCGGTAGAGGAGACTTGCCGATTCTTGTTCGTGCCATCAGGTGCGCCGTCACCTGATGTTTTCGCTTAAAGAGGACAGATGGTGAATTTGCCCCTGGCCTTTGAGAGATACCGATCGGAGCTCAGCGAGGAGCTGAGGTCGATTATCGGCGAAGATAGCTCTCCCTTCTACCAGATGATGCGCTATCATCTGGGGTGGCTGGATAGGGATGGTTACCCTCAGGAAGGGATGGGTGGTAAGATGCTTCGCCCAACCCTCTGTCTCCTCACCTGTGAGGCGGTGGGGGGGGGGTACCATCTGGCCATCCCCGCTGCTTGTGCGGTGGAGCTTGTCCACAACTTCACCCTTATTCACGATGACATTGAGGACGATAGCCTGGAGCGCCGCCACCGCCCCACCCTCTGGTCAATATGGGGGAAACCGCAGGCGATAAATGCAGGGGATGGCATGTATGCTGTCGCCCATCTCGCCATGCTGAGGACGAAAGGGGTCAGTCAGGAGAAGGTAACCAGGGCAAACCTCCTCCTCGATGAGGCCTGTCTCAGACTCTGTGAGGGGCAATACCTCGATATCCATTATGAGGGTCGCCTTGACATCAGCATTGAGGATTATCTGGAGATGGTTCGCCGCAAAACGGCTGCCCTCTTTGAGTGTTCAACTCATATCGGGGCCATTTTGGGAACAGAGGATGAGTCGCTCGTAGAGCGATTTCGATGCTTCGGCGAGAGGATTGGGCTTGCCTATCAGATAAGGGATGATGTCCTTGGCATCTGGGGGGAGAAGAGGGCCAAGGACACCGATATAAGGAAGAGGAAGAAGACTCTCCCTGTAGTATATGCCCTAGAGAGGGCTCGTGGGGCGGAGAGGGAGAAACTGTTAGAGATATACCGGCAGGAGGTCATCAACGAGGGGGATGCTAAAGAGGTGATCAGGATTTTGAGCCAGCTTGGTGCCGAGGGTTATGCCCAGGAGATGGCTGGAAACTATTATCAGGAAGCGCTGAGTGAACTGGAGATGGCAAATCTTCCCCCTAAAGCTTGCGAGGAGCTCATGGAGGTAACAGACTTTCTCGTGAAGCGGGAGCACTAGTTATGGTGGAGGGACAGGTTAATGAGCTTTAGGGAGAATTGGGCTGAGCTTCTCTATCGGGCGGCGAAGGGCTCTCAGAGGTTTAGGGCGCTGGTTACACCAGTGGGGATTGTGTTTTGGTTCGGCATCACTGCGCTTTTTGTCTTTGCCTCCCTCTGGTTGGACAGGGTAGCCCATTTCCCCAGATTTGTCTCCCCACCGCTCAGCTTCATTATAGGCTCTATCTTCCTCATTTTGTTGGCCTTTCTAGCCGTATGGCCTGTCGTGCGCTTCTTCAGGGCCAGAGGGTCGCCGGTGCCCCTCAACCCGCCACAGGAGCTAATAACTACCGGCCTCTACACCTATGTCAGAAATCCCATGGTCAGCGGCTGGATCTGCGGGATGTTCGGCCTTGGGGTAATATTGGGGTCGATCACCTTTACCTTCATCGCTACCCCGCTTTTTGCAATCTTGAATGTGCTCTATCTCAAGGCCATCGAGGAGAGGGAGATGGAGAAGAGGTTTGGTGAGAAATATCTCCGATATCAAAGAAAGGGTTCCCATGTTCATCCCCAAACTGAGGAAGTGCTAAGATGAACCTGGTGGAGGAGGTGAACCTCGTTGGTTGCTGCGGCTTATACTGTGGGCTTTGTCCCAGATTTCAGTCGAAGGCGCCAAGCAGGTGCCTCGGTTGCAAGATACTTTGCCTTACACTCTCCTGCAAGATATTTAACTGCTGTGTCAAGAAGAGGGGTCTTGCCACCTGCGCTGAGTGTGAGGACTTCCCTTGTGAAAAAAATAATCCAGAGATTCACCAATATGAGTATTTCATCACGAATAGGGTTTGTATACCAAACCTATCTAGAATTAAGGAGGTCGGGGTGGAAGTTTGGCTTGAGGAGCAGCGGGAGAGGCGAGTATTGCTGGAAGACCTCCTCGGTAACTATAATGACGGCCGCTCGATGAGCTTCTATTGTATAGCTACCGCCCTTGTGCCACTAGAGCTGATCGACAGGGCGGTGGGTGAGATGCTCACCAGTGGCAGGGGTGATGATCCCGACATAAAGGCTAAGGCAAAGGCCCTGAGAGCGGGCCTTGAGGATATGGCC
>DAOWNJ010000033.1 GCA_030642645.1 Dehalococcoidia bacterium
AACAAGAAAATTTCCCTCCGGTAAATGGGGAGAGGGGAAAAAAAAAATTAAAATGTGGGGGGGGAACGGATAGGGGGGGCTTTTTTGGGGGGAGGGGGGGAAACCTTTTAGGCGCAGGGTCCCTTTAAAGGGGGGGGGGGATGGGGGGGGGGGGGGGGTTGGGGTTGGGGGGGGGGGGGGTCGGGTCCGCCGGGGGGGGGAAGGGGGGGGGGGGGGGCGCGGGGGGGGGGGGGGGGGTGGCATCCAAGGAAGGGGTGATGCTCAGCGCCCATGGCCCATATTTTATAAACCTGAATGCCCGCGAGCCTGAGAAGGTGATGGCATCGAAGGACAGGATAATCCAGACCGCCAGGGTCTCATCCCTATTTGGGGCAATAAGCATTGTATTCCATGCCGCCTTCTATCTTGGGGACCCTCCCGATGAGGTATATTTAAAGGTGAAGAGGAACCTCGAGGAGGTGATGAGAGGGCTTAGAGAAGAGGGCAACAGGGTCTGGGTGAGGCCAGAGGTCACCGGGAAGGCCACCCAGTTCGGGACGCTTGAGGAGGTATTGAGCCTTAGCTCAGAGATAGAGGGGGTTGCCCCATGTATCGATTTTGCCCACCTCCATGCACGGACCGGAGGGTTTAACTCCTATGGTGAGTTCGTCTCCATCCTTGAAGAGGTAAAGAGGGTGCTGGGGAGGGGGGCATTGGAGAATATGCATATCCATGTCTCCGGCATAGAGTACACCAGGGCCGGGGAGAGAAAGCACCTTCCACTCAGGGAATCTGACTTCCAGTATATTGAGCTTTTGAGGGCTTTGAAGGATTATGGGGTGAAGGGGCTTTTAATCTGCGAGAGCCCAAACAAGGAGGAGGACTCCCTCCTCCTCAAGGAGACATTCGATTCTCTCTCATAGCTTGATAACCCTTGGCTTTACCCGGCACCCCTCTGCGGTGATGATGGCATCGATCTGGGATACGGTCTGGTCTATTTGATGGTTTACCACCACATAGTCAAACATATGGAGGCTCTCCATCTCCTCCCTTGCCGTCTTGATGCGCTCGGATAGTTCCTCTGTCGATTCAGTCTTCCTCTGCCTCAACCTCTCCTCAAGCTCCTCCATTGATGGCGGAGCAAGGAATATGAAAACCGCCTGGGGGGCTATTCCCTTTATGGTCTCTGCCCCCTGAACATCGGCCTTTATGATGACATCAAGCCCCCTCCCCAGGGCCTCCTGAACCTGCTTTTTGGGGACACCATACCAGTTCCCATAGACATTGGCCCACTCCAGGAACTCCCCACCTTCCACCATTTCCTGAAACCTCTTTTGGGAGACGAAATAGTAGTCCACCCCATCCCTCTCCCCCTCCCTCCTTGGTCGGGTGGTGGCGGTGATGGTATAGTGCAGCCGAAGGCCCATTTCCCTCATCCGGGCGAGGACCGCATCCTTGCCCACACCCGATGGGCCGGATAGGATGATGGGAAGGGGATTATCCCTCACTTAGCCTCTCCATATCCTGCCAGAACCCGGGGTATGAGACATCCACCGCCTCGGCACCATCGATAACCGTCTCCCCTCTGGCAATAAGGGCGGCTACCCCCAGTGCCATCGCCAGGCGATGGTCGTTGTGGCTGTGGCAATGGCCCCCCACAGGCCCCATACCCCCATTGATCACTATCCCGTCGGGGAGCCCCTCGACCCTCCCCCCAAGCCTTGATAGCTCCTCAACCGTCGTAGCGATCCTGTCGCTCTCCTTCACCCTCAGCTCCCCAGCCCCCCTTATAATGGTTGTCCCCTGAGCGGCCATGGCGGCAACGGCGAGCACCGGTATCTCATCAATGAGCCTTGGTATCATCTCGCCATCAATCTCCACTCCATGAAGACGGCTTGACTCAACGCTGATGTCGGCAATCGGCTCACCCCCCTCCATCCTCTGGTTCTCAATCTTTAGGTTTGCCCCCATCATTTTGAGGACATCTATGATACCGGAGCGTGTCGGGTTTATGCCACAATTTACTATCCTGACCCTGGCGTTTGGGTGGATTGCCCCGGCTGTGAGCCAGAAGGCGGCGGAGCTTATATCACCGGGGACACTCATATCTAACGGGGATAGAGGGGTATCTCTGGGGGTGAGGGTTATCCTGTTTCCGCTAACCTTCAGGTCTGCCCCCATTGCTCTGAGCATGCGCTCGGTATGGTCACGGGAGGGGAGTGGCTCCTGGAGGGTGGTTTTCCCCTCGGCGAAGAGGGCGGCGATGAGGATGGCCGATTTTAGCTGGGCGCTTGGGATGGGGAGGGGGTAGTCTATGCCGTGAAGCCTGCCCCCTCTAATCGCTATGGGGGGGAGGGAATCCCTCTCCCTTCCCCATATCTCTGCCCCCATCATGCGGAGGGGATATATCACCCTCCCCATGGGTCTGGACCTGAGGGAGGGGTCTCCGCTTATTATGGAGAGGAATGGCTGGGCTGAAAGGAGCCCAGCAAGCAGCCGCATGGTGGTGGCGCTATTTGCGGCATCGAGGACATCAGGAGCCTCTTTGAGTCCATCTCTTCCCACCCCACGGACGATAAATCCATCTCCTGCCTCTTTTATTCCCACCCCAAGTGCCCTGAGACAGGATATGGTGGCAAGGAGGTCGGCGCCTGGGGAGGGGTTCCTCACCATCGCCTCCCCCTGGGCTATGCTGTTTAAGATAACGGCGCGGTGGGAGATGGATTTGTCCCCTGGTGGGGTTAGTTCACCATATAGGGACTTAGGGCTCTTGAGACTCTTTTTCATCGCCCTTCTCCTTTAGCCAGGTATTGCGCGCCTCCATAGCCTTGATAAGTGCTTCCTCAAGCTCCTCACTCCCTTTAGCTACCAGGCCTCGGAGCTCACCCAGCTCCTTGATATACCCGTCGACCCAGTACAGGATATTTTCCCGATTTGTAAGGCATATGTCCAGGCTCATCCTGGGGTTTGTGGAGGCGAGGCGGGAAAGGTCCCTGTATCCGGTGGCGGCAAGCTGGGACATCCGGGGCCAGAGCGGGCTCTTTGTTGTCGCTGCCACAAGGGCAGCGGAAATGAGGATTGGTAGGTGGCTTATCCCAGCTGTAAGTCTGTCGTGCTCCTCGGCGTCGATAAAAAGGGGCCTCGCCCCTATCTGGCTGACCACCATTTTCACCCCCTCTATCGCCTTCCCGGATGCATTTGCGGCCGGCACCAGATAGTAGCTGGCGCCCTGGAACAGGTCCTGGGAAGCAGCATCTATCCCCGATTCCTCCCTCCCCGCCATGGGATGCCCACCAATGAACTCGACACCACCCATGAGCTCCTGGGCCCATCTCATAACCTGGGCCTTTGTGCTCCCGGTATCGGTAACAACAGAGCCTTGAGCTAGATGCGGGGCGATCCCATCCATTACCTCCCTTATCGCCATAACCGGGGTGGCGATGATAACAAGGTCGGCCCCCCTAGCCGCAGATGACAGGCTCCGAGAGACCTCATCCACCGCACCCATCTCAATTGCCCTGGAGGCAACCTGAGGGCGACGGGCATATCCTCGAACCTCAACCCCGGATTTTCTGAGGGCCATACCCATTGAGCCCCCTATTAGCCCCAGCCCGATAATACTGATTCTCATCATTCCTCCCTAAAGTTATGGTATTATAGCATAGTGTCCTCGCTTAGAGAAAAGGTTCGTTTGACAGCTACGAGGGGCTATGATATATTTTTCAGATATGTAAACCAGGACGGTTCTTAAGGAGGGGAAAATGAGAAGCGATGCGGCTAAAAAGGGTGTTGAGCGTGCCCCACATCGGTCTTTGCTTCGTGCTGTTGGGTGTGATCAAAAGGATATAGACCAGCCCTTTATTGGCGTAATAAATAGTTTCAATGAGGTGGTTCCGGGGCACATTCACCTTCGCACCATTGCCGAGGCGGTGAAGGGTGGGGTCAGAAGCGCCGGGGGCACCCCGTTTGAGATAAATACCATCGGGGTATGCGATGGCATCGCCATGGGACACCCCGGGATGAGGTATAGCCTTCCCAGTCGGGAGCTCATCGCCGACTCCGTTGAGGTCGTCTCCCAGGCCCATGCCTTCGATGGGCTGGTCTTCATCCCAAACTGCGATAAGATAGTTCCCGGAATGCTCATGGCTGCGGTGAGGCTCAACATACCATCTATCTTTGTAAGCGGGGGGCCTATGCTCGCCGGCAGACTTTGGGATGGTAGCCCAGTCGACCTCAACACCGTTTTTACCGCTGTGGGGAGGGTGGTGAAGGGGGAGATGAGCGAAGAGGAGCTTTGGGAGATCGAGAGGGTAGCCTGCCCTGGCCCTGGTAGCTGCGCCGGGATGTTCACCGCAAACACCATGAACTGCCTCACCGAGGCCCTGGGGATGGCCCTTGGGGGGAATGGAACCATCCCCGCCGTGGATGCAAGGAGGGTGCAGCTTGCAAGGAGGGCAGGGGAGACGATTATGGGGCTCCTCTCCAGGGACATTTGCCCCCTCGATATAATTACAGGGGATTCGATATATAATGCCTTCGCGGTTGACATGGCGCTTGGTGGGAGCACAAACTCGGTTTTGCATCTGATGGCAATAGCCAGTGAGGCTGGGATAGATTTCCCCCTATCCCTGGTAAACGAGATAAGCGAGCGGACCCCACACCTTGCCAGGATCAGCCCGATGGGGGAGCTCAGGATCGAGGACCTCGACCGTGCCGGTGGGATACAAGCTGTGATGAAGGAGGTTGAGGGACTCTTGAACATGGGGGTGAAGCGGGTGTCAGGTAAGTCTCTGGGTGAGGAACTCACTACGGCACAGGTAAGGAATAGGGAGGTCATTCGTCCCATTTCCAACCCACACTCCCCAACTGGAGGGCTCACCATCCTCTTTGGGAACCTGGCCCCTGAGGGGGCGGTGGTGAAGAGCGCCGCCGTTTCCCCTGAGATGCTCTCCCACCGTGGGCCGGCCCATGTATTCGACTCTGAGGAGGATGCCACAAAGGCCATCATGGGCGGTTCTATAAAAGAGGGCGAGGTAATAGTCATACGCTACGAGGGGCCAAGGGGGGGGCCTGGGATGAGGGAGATGCTCACCCCCACCTCTTTGATTAGCGGGATGGGGATGGATGATAAGGTGGCGCTCATAACCGATGGAAGGTTCTCCGGGGCAACAAAGGGAGCGGCGATAGGGCATGTCTCACCTGAGGCGGCGAGCAGAGGGCCTATCGTTGCTCTAAGGGATGGGGATATAGTAAGGATTGACATTCCAAACCACAGGCTCGATGTTGAGCTCAGCGAAGAGGAGATAGAAGGACGGTTATCCCAATTGCCTGATTTTGAGCCAAGGGTCAAAAAAGGCTATCTCAAGAGATATGCCGAGAGGGTGACCTCAGCATCAACAGGTGCGGTGTTCGAGAAATAGGAAAGCGATCTCCAAAAGGAATATGGATAAACCTGAAGAAGATATTGTATATACTGATCATGCTCTTCGGCGGATGTTGGTTAGGGGGATTACTAGGGAAATGGTGAGAGCGACATTGGTTAGTCCGGAACAAACAGGGACAGGATATAAAAGCAGAACCTTGGCTTATAACAGCTTTAGCGATAGGAGAATTAAAGTTGTATATAGTGTAGAAGATAAAAGGTTTGTTATTATCTCTGTGATGTGGGATTAAAGGAGGGGAAATGCAAATTACTTATGACACAAAAGCCGATGCCATGTATATCAAATTTTGTGATGGAGATTTTATCGCCAATAAAGAGGTTGAAGAGGGGATTATCCTTGATTTCGGCAAAGGGAATATACTCTTAGGGATTGAAATTTTAGAGGCAAGCACCCGCTTCCGACCTGAAGATTTAGCGAGAGTGGAGATTCAAATGCCTTTAAATTTAGCAGCCTTGTCCTGAATTTGAGGAGCAATTTTCATACTATATAAGTAAAGCGCATTTAAGAGGCGGTTGTTCAACTTTAAAGGAGATAAAATCTTATTGAGGATAGCAACATGAAGATGACAGGTGCTCAGATACTATGTGAGAGCCTTCTGAGGGAGGGGGTGGAGGTTATATTTGGCTTCCCCGGAGGGGCGGTGCTTCCACTATATGATACCCTCCCCCAGTATCCCGGGCTCCGCCATATCCTTGTCCGCCATGAGCAGGGGGCAGCACATGCCGCTGATGGCTATGCCAGGGCCACAGGGAAGGTCGGGGTATGCCTTGCCACATCAGGACCTGGGGCAACAAACTTGGTCACCGGGATAGCCAATGCCTACCTCGACTCATCGCCTATTGTGGCTATAACCGGACAGGTGGCGAGGCCATTTATAGGGAAGGACGGCTTCCAGGAGATAGACATCACCGGCATCACCCTCCCGATAACCAAACATAATTACCTCGTCCTTGATGTTTCTGATTTGGCATCGGTGGTGAAGGAGACATTCCATATCGCAAGGACCGGTAGGCCGGGGCCGGTGCTTATAGATATACCGAGGGATGTATTTGCCGATGAGGCTAGCTTCCACTATCCGGAAAAGGTGAACCTGAGGGGCTATAAGCCTACCCTGGATGGACACCCGGCACAGATAAGGAAGGCAGCAAGGTTGATCAATGAGGCGAGATCTCCTGTTATCATCTCGGGGAGGGGGGCGATCATCTCGGGGGCCTCCAACGAGCTTAAGGAGCTTGCGGAGAAGGCCCAGATACCGGTCGTAACCACCCTCCTGGGCATTGGCTCCTTCCCCCAGACCCATTTCCTCAGCCTCGGGATGCTGGGTATGCATGGGATGGCATGTGCCAACCTGGCGGTGAGTGCCTCTGACCTCATCATTGCCATTGGGATGAGGTTCGATGACAGGGCCACAGGGAAGGTGAGCGAGTTTGCCCCAAATGCTCGCATTATCCATATCGACATCGACCCCGCTGAGATCGGGAAGAATGTCGGGGTGGATGTCCCCATCGTGGGGGATGTAAGGAGTGTCCTTGAGGCGCTTAATAAAGAGATTGCCACGAAGACCCATCTCGACTGGGTCAACCAGATCGAGCAGTGGCGGAGTGAGCACCCCTCAACCGCTATCAGGGAAACAGATGAGCTCATCCCTCAGTATGTAGTGCGGAAGATATATGAGGCGACCAATGGTGATGCGATCATCGTCACTGGTGTAGGTCAGAACCAGATGTGGGCGGCACAGCACTTTTCCTATACTAAGCCCAATAGCCTCATCTCCTCAGGGGGGCTGGGGACGATGGGGTTTGAGCTCCCGGCTGCAATAGGTGCAAAGGTGGGCCGTCCTGATGAGACGGTCTGGGCCATTGCCGGTGATGGCGGCTTTCAGATGACTATCCAGGAGCTGGCCACCATCACCCAGGAGAACCTCGCCCTGAAGATAGCTATCCTCAATAACTCCTTCCTGGGGATGGTGAGGCAGTGGCAGGAGCTCTTCTATGGGCGTCGTTATGTAGCTACCCCCTTGTCGGCGCCTGACTTTGTGAAGGTGGCCGAGGCATATGGCATCTCTGCTATGAGGGTGAGCGACAAGAGGGAGGTTGTTCCCGCAATTGAGAGGGCGATGGCCCATGATGGCCCATTCATCATCGATTTCAGGATCGAGCCTGAGGAGAATGTCTACCCGATGGTCCCCCCTGGGGCGTCCATTTCCGTGCTCCTGGAGGAGCCAAGGGAAATGGTCAAGGTCGAGGTAGGCTCACGGGATACTAGCAACCTTTAGGAGAGAGATAATGGCGACAAAGCATACCCTTGTTGCCCTGGTTGAGGATAAGCCAGGGGTCCTTAATAAGGTAGCTAGCCTCTTCAGGAGGCGAGGCTTCAATATTGAGAGTATCGCCGTTGGGCATACTGAGGTCCCGTCCATTTCCCGGATGACCGTTGTTGTTGATGGAACCGCCCAGTCGGTGGAGCAGGTGAGAAAGCAACTGGAGAAGATAATCGAGGTTGTGAAGGTATCGGACATCACCGAGGATAACCTCGTGGCCAGGGAGCTGGCGCTTGTAAAGGTAAAGGCTACCCCTCAGACCAGGAGCGAGATCATCCAGATTGTGGACATCTTCAGGGCGAATATTGTGGATGTTGCCCCGGGCTCAGTTGTAGTGGAGGTAACAGGGGATGAGGACAAGATAGATTCCCTGTTCAGCCTTCTGGAGGGGTTTGGAATAAAGGAGATGGCCAGGACCGGTCGAATAGCTATGGGGCGTGGGGCAAAGGAAACAAAATAATATTGAGAAGGGGGTTGTCATGGCCAAGATCTACTACGATAAGGATGCAAACCTCGACCTCTTGAAGGGAAAGACCATCGGCGTCATCGGATTTGGGAGCCAGGGTCATGCCCATTCCCAGAACCTTAAGGAGAGCGGGTGCGATGTCCTGGTGGGGGAGCTTAAGGGGAGCGAGCCGTGGAAGAGGGTTGAGGAGGCTGGGCTCAGGGTGGCAGCCGCCGATGAGGTTGCGAAGGCCTCGGATATTATTGTGATGCTCGTCCCCGACCAGGCCCAGCGCCAGGTATACTATAGCTCCATTGAAAAGGGGCTCTCACCGGGCAATATGCTTATGTTTGCCCATGGCTTCAATATCCACTTTGACCAGATCATCCCGTCACCTGAGATAGATGTTACCATGATCGCTCCTAAATGCCCTGGCCACATGCTCAGAAGGCTTTTCACCGAGGGTTCAAGCGCGCCGGCGCTGGTCGCAGTCCATCAGGATGCCACAGGGAAGGCGAAGGAGATAGCCCTCGCCTATGCTAAAGGTATCGGATGCACGAGAGCCGGGGTTCTGG
>DAOWNJ010000032.1 GCA_030642645.1 Dehalococcoidia bacterium
CCTGACATCGGACATCAAATTTATTAGTTGAATATCGAAGTCGACCTTCTGAAGAGTGGCTACAAGTTCATTCTTGACTTCGTTGACATGTTCGCGAAATCCAATGTAAATGAGTCCACTGATATCTGAAGGTTTCCCCTTGAGTATAGCAACCCTGACGAAGCGGTGCAGAGGCCGTGTAGAGCTTATCCTCATCTCGCTCCACTACTATGGTGAATTTATAATTGGGCATACTCAATTACCTCATTATTTATCAGTCATTTAGGAGTATACCTTATTCCATGAAACTTAATAAGCTCTGACCTGATGCCGAACCTGAGGGGTTGCTTAAAAGGATCAGCCTGTTTCCACAGTGCCCTGAATGAGAACATTCCATACTTCGTCGTGGTTGTTGGCACGATATTGTTCTAGGATTTTTTCTCGCAGTATATTGCCATGTCTCGTGTCTTTATCACGTAGAGGCAAGCAGTAATGTTCCTTTATCCCGGTGGCATATTTGACAAACTCCGTTGAGGGGAGAATCCAAACTTCCGGCTTGTTCCACTGCTTCATCTTCTCTTTGCTCATATCCACACAAACGATGAATAAGTTAGGTTTAGGTTTTAAATTATCAACGTTGAAGTACCCTGCCATATTCTCCGCTTCGGTTGACTTTACCTGTATCTCTAGGTAAGTCTCGGTTTGCATCCGTGAAATGGCATCAATACCTATATCCACAACCGGAAGATAGAGATCAGCCCCTCTCCTAAGTAACTCTCCAAAAATCAAGAATTCAGCCCGTTTACCTTTTTGTTGGGTTGTAGCCTTCATTCGCACCTCAATCTACGCTATTTACTTTATCTTATATTGCACGAACTTGGCTGCCGACCCTGGATTCGAACCAGGGCTAGGGGATCCAAAGTCCCCCGTGCTACCACTACACAACTCGGCATCGTGCCGAAGGCCGGACTCGAACCGGCACGGGGGTCGCCCCCCACCAGTTTTTGAGACTGACGCGTCTACCTTTTCCGCCACTTCGGCGTGCCGAGGAGCGGAATCGAACCGCTGACACACGGATTTTCAGTCCGTTGCTCTACCGACTGAGCTACCTCGGCTCAAATGATATTCTATCGACTGCCTATGGGGGTGTCAAGCTCAGCCCAATTTCTCCAGGGGGGCGAAGCTTAATAGGAGTTTCTTTATCCCCATCTCCCCCTTGAAGGCCACCACTACCTCCTGATCATCCCTCACAGGATTCGAACTCACCACGATCCCCTCGCCAAAGCTGGCGTGGGCCACCCTGTCGCCTACCCTGAGATCGACGATGGAAGGCGGGGTGGTGGAGGGGACCCAGGATGCCATTCCTCTATCTTCCAGGCGCTCCCCAGCCCGCGACACCAGCTCTGGCGGAATATCCTTCAAAAAACGCGATGGCGGGTTTGAGGTGCTTGAGCCCATAAGGCTACGGCGGAAGGCATAGACCAGATACACCCTCTCCTTGGCCCTGGTTATCCCAACATAGAAAAGCCGCCTTTCTTCCTCCATCTGCGACGGGTCATCGAAGGACCTTATATGGGGAAGGATCCCATCCTCCACCCCCACAATAAACACCACGGGAAACTCAAGCCCCTTTGCCTGATGAAGGGTGATGAGGGTCACTGCATCGAGCTTATCATCGAGCCTATCAATATCGGTGACAAGGCTCACCCCCTCAAGGAAAAGGGAGAGCCCATCCCTAGGGGGGAGCTCACCATACTCATTGGCAACGGTGCGGAGCTCAAGGATATTCTCCCACCTATCCTCCCCACCCTCGCTCTCAAGGGTATATCCTCGGTACCCCGTTTTCTCTAATGTTATGTCAAATAACTTGGGGAGGTTCAGCTCCTCGCTCATAGAGATAAGCCCATTTAACATGGTGAGGAAATTGACCAGAGCCTGGCGAGGGCGGGTTGAAAACGGCCCCTTTTCCTCGGCTAGGAGCTGGAGGGTGGTGTAAAGGGGAATGCCAAGGGACTTGGACCATCTGGTGAGCTCCTCCACCGTCCTCTGCCCTATCCCCCTCACGGGGACATTGATTATCCTGGCGAGGCTCACATTATCGTAGGGGTTATAGATGAGGCGAAGATAAGCGATTACATCCTTCACCTCACGCCTCTCATAGAACCTCGTCCCCCCGACAAGCTTATATGGTGTGCCATAGCGGACAAATGCCTCCTCAATAGCCCTCGACTGGGCATTTGTGCGGTACATTACCGCGCAGTCCCCAAGCCTACCCCTCCCCTCCCCCACCAGCCGCTCCACCTCGCTGACGACGAACTTGGCCTCCTCCTGCTCGGTATAGGTCTCAGCCACGCTCACCGGAATCCCGGCCTCGTTATCGGTCCAGAGGTTTTTCTCCTTTCGCTCTCGATTTGCCGAGATGACATGCCGGGCCACATCAAGGATGGTCTTTGTGGAGCGATAGTTCTGCTCCAGGAAAACAAGCTTGGCATCGGGGTAGTCCCTTTCGAAGCTGAGGATATTTCTCAGGTCGGCGAACCTCCAGGAATATATCGATTGGTCAGGGTCTCCAACCACACAGATGTTTCGATACTTCCCGGCGAGCTGCTTTGCCAGTTGGTACTGGGCGATGTTGGTATCCTGAAACTCATCGATAAGCACATGGAGATACCTCGACTGATATTTTGAGAGGACATCGGGGTGGTTTTGGAATAGCTCGACTGTCTTCATGAGGAGGTCATCGAAGTCAAGCGCCCTGCTCTCGGACAAAAGCTCCTGGTAGCGCTCATAGACCCGCTCCACTATCTCTTCGAAATAGCTGCTTTTATATCTAGCGTAGTCCTCGGGGGTGATAAGGCGGCTCTTAGCTGAACTTATCGCAGAGCGGATTACCCTTGGGGGATATTGCCTGGGGTCAAGGCCGATATCCTGGATTCCCCTCTTCACTAGGATTAGCTGGTCCTCCTCATCATAGATCGCAAAGCCCCGATCAACGCCGATACCATCGCTTCGAAGGATGCGGGCGCAGATGGCATGGAAGGTCCCCAATGTCAGCTCCTCCACCGAGCGGCCGAGGAGGGCCTGTAGCCTGTCCCTCATCTCCCTGGCTGCCTTATTGGTGAAGGTAACGGCAATGATCCGGCGGGGGCTTATTCCCCACTCCTTTACAAGGTAGGCGATTCGATGGGCGATAACCCTTGTCTTTCCGCTTCCCGGGCCCGCTAGGATGAGGATGGGGCCATCTACAGTCTCCGCCGCCTCCCTCTGGGCAGGGTTAAGCCCTTCGAGAATACCCATAGCCCAATTATAGCACCAAGGGGCTTCCCTTTGAAGGGAGGTCTCTTTACTCTCTACCGCCTTTTTGGTAGATTTAGATCGATGCTATCAGAGCTGGAGCAGGGCTTATTTGAGCACTTCCCTACGGACCTGGCCACGGCGTCTCTGATCGCCTCGGGGGTGGAGAGGGAGGGGCTTAGGGTCTACCTCGGTAAGATAGCATACCTTGTCCAGTTGATATCGAGGGATATCCCTCTAGGGCTTGCAGAGGTGGAGAGGGCAAGGGCCATCTTTGACTGGCTATGGAGATCGAAGCCCAATAGATATAAGTCGGGGGGGAACTTCACTCTTACCGAGGTCATTGACGCCCAGCTTGGGGAGGGGGAGTGGGTGGGCAATTGCTTGGGCCTGACAACGCTCTATAACTCGCTGGCTCAAAGGCTTGGCATAGAGGCAGTGGTCATCCATCTTGAGAATGCCTTTGGCAGAGGGCCACATGTCTTATCTCGGCTCCACACGGATAAAGGTTCTGTAGAGATAGAGAATATTTTACCACAGGGCTTCGATTACCGGGGCCACCTCTCCAACTCTGAGAGGGAGGAGTGGGGGAGGCACGAGCTTGTCGCCGATATATACTTCAGTAAGGGGAATACCCTTCTTTTTGGGGGGAGGCCTTGGGATGCTATCGATGATTACGATAAGGCGCTCCACCTCAACCCCGGATACATCAATGTATATGTCAACAAAGGGATTGCCATATCCCAAATACATGGGAAAGGCTTGACAAGAGCGCTGGAGTGATGTAAATTTAGCCTGTCGCTCCCAGAAAGACCTATGTTTGTGAGCCGTGAGAGGGGTCGCTACAGTAATGAGGCTGATTCCAATACCCAGGGGGGTGAGTCTTCGCATTTTCCAATAAAGAATAAAGAGTAGCATGGTGCCTTTCACCATGGGAAAGGAGGAGGGATAAGAGGACATAGTTTTGGCCTGCCTACGGACAAACTTATAGGAGGTGATGAACTTGGTAACGGAAGATATGAAGAAATTGATAGGTCTAAGCTCAGAGCCTAGTGTTTCGGAGGTTGAGAAGGGGGCGATACAGAGGTTTGCAATAGCAGTAGACGACCCTAACCCTTTGTGGACTGATGAGGAGTATGCCAAGAAGAGCCGCTATGGCGGGATTATAGCCCCGCCGGGCTTCTTTGGCTGGCCTGCGAAGGCCCAGTGGACATTTGGGATGGGAGGGCCTATGGCGGATGTGCTTGCGGAATTCACCAAGGCTGGCTTTCCGATAGTCCTCGATGGAGGGATGGCATACGAGTTCTTCATCCCGGTACGTCCAGGCGATACATTGGTCTCCACTGCGAAGGTCACCGACATCTACGAGCGAGCAGGAAGAGCAGGGACATCGCTCTTTGGGACCATAGAAACGACCTATGTGAATCAGAATGGCGATATTGTGGCCAAGGGCCAGGCAACCCTGATAGGTCGTCCACTAGGTTGATTTGAAGAAGGAGGTGAGAAATGGCTGAGCAACTATACTGGGAAGATGTGAAGGAGGGTGGTGAGGTAACGACACTCACCAAGATAGGAACAACCCAGATGCTGGTCAGATGGGCGGGGGCGTCAGGTGACTTCAATCCCCAGCACTATGATGCCAAGTTTGGTGAGGCCGCCGGCACGGGTGGCATCATCATCCATGGCGCCCTCAAAAGGCAGTGGTTGATCCATCTTATGACCGACTGGATTGGGGGTGAGGGAACCCTGAAGAAGTTCTCCTGCTCCTACCGGGGTATGGACTACCCAAGATATATGAAGACGATGACTGAGGACCTTGGTGGGGATACATGGCTGTGCAAGGGGACGGTCACCAAGAGGTATGTTGAGGATGGCGACCACTGTGTAGACTGCGAGATCTGGGTTGAGAATGGACAGGGGCAGAAAACAACGCCAGGCTCCGCCACTGTGATTCTACCCTCGAAGGGATAATACTGAGAAAGGAGAGAGAAATGGGTGACAGGCTGAAGGGAAAGGTTGCAATTGTTACCGGTGGTGGTCGTGGGCTCGGAAGGGCTCATTGTCTGGCCCTGGCCGATGAGGGGGCAAAGGTTGTTGTGAACGACCTTGGTGGTGAGGTGGATGGGACTGGGGCCGCAAAGGGGCCAGCAGATGAGGTGGTTTCTGAGATAAAGGCGAAGGGGGGAGAGGCTATTGCCAACTATGGGTCGGTGGTCAGTTACACCGATGCAGAGGCACTGATCAAAGCGGCCATTGACACCTATGGAAAGCTTGACATTCTGGTGAATAACGCTGGTATCCTCAGGGACAGGATGGTGTTCAACATGGCTGAAGAGGAGTGGGACGCCGTCGTGGCCGTCCACCTGAAGGGCCACTTCAACACCGTAAGGCATGCCTGCTCCTACTTCAGGCAGATGTGGAAGGAGAAGAAGCAGGGTGGGCGAATAATAAACACCGCCTCTATCTCCGGCTGGGGTAATATGGGGCAGGTAAACTATAGTTCCGTGAAGGAGGGCATTATAGGGCTCACCAGGACGGTTGCCCTGGACATGGGGAGGTATGGGGTTACCTGCAATGCCATACGCCCCGGTGCTGCCACAAGGATGACCTGGACACCTGAGCTGAAGGCCGCCATGGAGAAGGCGAAGGCTGCTGGAGTTACTGGAGCGGCTGGAGCGGGGATGGGGGACATCGCCTCTATGGCCCCTGAGATGGTCTCCCCGATGGTTGTATACCTGGCAACAGATGCGGCTGCCAATGTCAATGGGCAGGCCTTCCACTGCGCTGGTGGCAGGATAGAGCTTGAGGCCCTACCAATGATCAAGAGGGGTATCTACAAAGAGGGGATTTTCACCCTCGATGAACTTGACTCTATACTGCCGGGCACTCTGCTCGCAGGGCTGGTCAACCCGAGCCCGGCAGCGGAATAAAACCGGAGGAGGCCTGAAATGGGTGAGCACCTGAAGGACAAGGTTGCTATCGTTACCGGTGCCGGAAGGGGCATAGGTAGAGGGATAGCTTTAAGCTTGGCTGATGAAGGGGCAAAGGTTGTGGTCGAGGACCTCGGTGGTGAGGTCGATGGGACCGGCGCCGCAAAGGGGCCAGCAGATGATGTGGTTAATGAGAACAAGGCAAAGGGGGGAACCGCGATATCCTGCTATGAGGATGTCTCTGATTATGAGTCTGCAGAGAGGATCATAAAGAGCGCCATCGATAACTTCGGAAAGCTGGACATTCTGGTGAATGTAGCTGGGATCCTCAGGGATAGGATGATCTTCAACATGACCGAGGAGGAGTGGGACAGGGTTTTGAAGGTCCACCTCTATGGGACCTTCAACTGCACCAAGTTTGCCACTGTCCTCATGAGGCAGCAGAGGAGTGGCAGGATAATAAATACCTCCTCGTCCTCAGGTCTGGGCAGCCCTGGCCAACCAAACTATGGTGCCGCCAAGGAAGGGATCGTTGGCCTGACCAGGTCAGTGGCCAGGGCCGTGGGCAAATACGGGGTTACCTGCAATGCCATACGCCCCGGCGGTGCCACCAGGATGACCCTGTCACCGGAGGTCCTGGCGGCTCTGGAGAAGAGGAAGACAGGGGAGTTTGTAGCCGGCCCAGCGGGGGCTGAAACCCTGGAGCTCGAGTCTATGAGGCCAGAGGATGTGGGACCATTTGTTGCCTGGCTGGCAAGTGATGATGCCTGGAACGTGAATGGCTATGACTTCGAGATCCACAGCGGCGTTGTAGGTGTCTACTCCCAGCCAACGATAATCAGATCCGTCCATAAGGTAGGTTCCTGGACCGTGGACGACATGTTCCAGCTCTGCCCCCTGATAACAAAGGACCTCCCCAACCCAGCACCGCCACAACCTAAATAGAATAAAAAGCTATATTAAAGAAAGGAAGGCCTCTGGCCTTCCTTTCTTTATCTCTCGGTATTCCCTTCAAAGTGGCTTCGGTATAACTCCATAACCAAAAACCTGTGCCCTCCGCGATTGGCCCCTTTCAGTGGAGAGAAGCCACACTTCTCAAAGCACGTTTGAGCCCTTATATTGCTGGAGAGGGTCTTGAGATAGACCCTCTCCAGCTTTGTGGTCTTGAAGATATGCCCCACGAGTATAGTGACAGTATCACTGCCATAGCCCTTATCCCAGTAGGAGCGGTCTCCGATCATGATTCCCAGCTCCGCCTCCCTATTCCTCTCATTGATATTGTAGTACATGCAGTTCCCAATATGCCTGCCGTCGAGGGTATCAATGGCAAAGCGACGGTGGCGACGGCTTTCATACTTGAGCTCTTCTCTATAGCTATCAAGGTAATCGGAGAAGGAGACCATTATCGGGAAGGAGGCATCCAGCCAGGAGAGCTCACCATCCCTTCCCCAGGCATAGTCGTCGTCGGCATCTTCCAGCCTTTTCTCTCTGAGCACCACCTTCTCGCCTACTACCATCCAACTCCCTTAACCATCTGAATCGCCTTGCGCACAACCCCGGCCTCATTTTCATAGGTCAGGGTGCGACATGCCTCCTCAGCGGGGAACCACTGCACTAGGTCATACTCGAGGTCATGCCGCTCAGTCGAGCCACCGATGGGTAGCATAAGGTAGTGGTGGACCGTCTTTTGGTAGAGAACCCCATCGGCGACCCTGGTGAACTCGTAGCTTATGGTGCCGATCTTGGCCTCGATCATCACCTCAAGCCCCGTCTCCTCAGCCACCTCACGCCTTGCAGCATCCTCGATGCTCTCCCCCGAGTTTGGGGCTCCCTTAGGCAAGCCCCAGGTGCCCAGAGAGCTGCGTCCACAGAGGATGACCTCAACTTGAGCGCCATTATCCCGGTGCACCACTCCCCCTGCAGAGACAACATGCTCTACCCTAACCTTGCTCAACTCACATCTCCCCAGATCAACCCCAGAATTTTAAGAGTCTATGTGCCCCAAGTCAAGGGGTTAGACGGTTGGGCAGCAGGGTGGTATACTTCTAAATGAGAGCTATTGAGCAGTGAGAAGCCTTTCATCTTAGCCCTTGACCTTGGTGGGACAAATTTTCGCGTTGCCCTGGCAAGCCGAGAGGGCCATATCCTGAGGCGGGCCACCGCCCCCACAAATGCCATAGATGGCCGTGAGAGGGTGATGCGGCGAATCAACCAATGCCTTAGAGAGGTCGCTTCAGCCGAGATCGATGGTGTTGGGGCCATCTCCTTGGGTGTCGCCGGGCCTATTGACCAAAATGGGGTTATCCTGAGCCCGCCAAATCTGCCGGGATGGGACAATACCCCGCTCAGGTCGCTCTGGGAGGAGGAGTTCAGGGTCCCGGTGTATGTCGGCAACGACTGTAACCTCGCTGCCCTTGGGGAGTATCGCTTCGGAGCGGGCAGGGGGAGGGATAACATTGTCTACATCGCCATCGGCACCGGAATTGGGGGTGGGGTTATCATAGATGGCAGGCTTTTTACAGGCTCAGGCGGCCTTGCCACCGAGCTGGGGCACATGACCATAGACCCG
>DAOWNJ010000145.1 GCA_030642645.1 Dehalococcoidia bacterium
CCACCCTGATAGGGGAGGATAGCATCCAACCTCCGCCCCCTCCCGGAGGGGGGCAACGAGGCTATCGCCTGATATAGCTCTGATAGCCTTCCCCCCTGGTATCCCTCTTCCAATCTCACCACCACCCCCACAACCCCCACCCCCCGAAGCGCCTTGAGGTCCCTGCCACCCAGGGTGCTGGGGGCAAGCACAACCAGGGGCTTACGCACCAGGTTTACCAATCTCTGGCAGGCCATCACCAATTCTATACTCACTGTTTGTCTCCCGTCCTCGATAAGCACCGCCTCAACGGGTAGCTGGCTTACGGTAAATGCCAGGCTATCGGGGATGGAGGAACTAACGGTGAGCACCCTGCCAAGCCCCTCCTCCCAGAGGAGGGAGGAGGAGGCGCTGGTATCGAGAACAAGGAAATCGCACCCCATTTCAGTGAGCATGGGCGCATCCTCATCCACCACCTCCCCAAGCCAGACCCCCCAGGGAATATCACCCACCGCTTCGGCGATGTGAGCGAGATTCTGAGACTCGCTTCCCAGGTCATCCACATAGACAAGGACACCACCTGCACCCTCTTTGACGGCGAGCTTCGCCGTCTCGGACCCTATGCCTTTAATCCCGGCAATGAGCATCATTGAGGGACTTTTCTCAGGGGAGGACGCCGCCATGAATCCAATGGGCTGGGAAGCGCCCTCAGAGAGCCTCTTCAATTTATCAGTAAGCTTGCTCATCTCCCCCTCTTCATAAATTACTGGAGCCAGCGGAGGGATTCGAACCCACGACCCGCGCTTTACGAAAGCGCCGCTCTGACCTCTGAGCTACGCTGGCATGCCCCAGGATGCCTTCTTCAGCCCCCACGCCTTAGACCAGATATTTTTTGATATCTTGCAGTTCTCCCACCACCGGCCCTCAGCGGGTTTGCTTCCCCCATCATAGCATCCTAGCATTGTCTTGACAATACTTGTAGCTAGGAGCGGCATGGGGACGATCTATCGAAGGGCCTATCGCTTGCGAAAGCCAATGCCTAAATGGGGCATGGAGGTCACGCTGCCCCCGGAGCTTGCCCACCACGAGGTTATGAAGCCCGGGGACACGGTCGACCTTCTTTATAGTTACGACGGCTTCGTGCTGATCGTGCCCCAGGGCGTAAGGGTAGACGAGGAATTTCTCAAGAGGGCAATCCTTCAGGAAGTGCCCCCCTGATGAGCATGGGAGCGGACCACAAACAAGCCACGGAAGAGATGGGGAAGATGATCACACCTTTTATCCTCACTCCTTGGGAGCGTCAAAACCCGCCGGCAGCGGTACTCAAGCTGTTGCGGCACCATGTCGGGCACAGGAACGCCATCATAGGCAGGGACCTGGCGGCTGCCCTGGGGCACGGTGACGACCACAAGATCAGGCTGGCTATCCGCGAGCTGATAAAGGAGGGCCACCCGATAGCCTCGTCGGTGAGCGAGCCCATGGGCTTCTACATCTGCGCCAGCGAGCACGAGGCTGTGGCCTACATCGCCACCCTGAGAGCACGGGCCGAGGAGGACATGGCGAGGCTCAGGGACTTCGAGCAGGCCGCGGCCACGAAGTTCAGCATACCAGAGCAGCCAAACCTGCTGTGAAAGGGAGGGTGAACAGGTGACCAGGACTACAGTGATAACCACATTCAATGACTCGCCTTTGGGGATATGTGGGATCTGCCCCAGATGCGGAGCTACCTTGAGGAACCCCCACTATGGGGAGAGGAAGCCCTCGCAGCTCCGGTGGGAGGTGCAGTGCAGGAACTGCGGGGCACAGGTCGTAGTGAAAAACGGGGTGATACTCCAAAAAATGGGCCTGATAGCTCCTGAGAAGGCCGGAAGACGGCGAGCGCTACCCCTCCGTGGGGAAATGATCAGGGAAAAGGATACAAACCGTGCTTGAGGCGCATGAGACAAGAGAAGGAAGTCCAGAGCAGTTCCTCAGGGAGATCAACCGCAAGGAGGACAGGATAAGGCTTCTCCTGAATAGAAGGCCCCCCGCGATGGCAGGGGCCGCCTTGAGGAGGTCCGGAGGCCGGAGAGTGAGGTCTATATGCTCTGGGAGAAGGTCAGTCTGGCC
>DAOWNJ010000019.1 GCA_030642645.1 Dehalococcoidia bacterium
CTGAGACCAAGCCCGTCCATCCTCCCCTTAAGCCTTATCATGGCCAGCTTAATGATGTCAGCGGCAGTGCCCTGAACCGGCATATTTATCGCCATCCTCTCCGCTGCCTCCCTCGCCTGGCGGTTGGGGGAGTTGATCTCAGGGATATACCTTCTCCTCCCCAATATGGTCTGGACATAACCCTGCTCCCTTGCCTGCTGCTTTGTAGCCTCGATATAATCCTTTACCTTTGGATAGCGCTCGAAATAGTCGCGGATGAACCCCGCCGCCTCCTCCCTGGAGAGCTCGGTTGCCCGCTCAAGCCCATAGTCGCTCATCCCATAGATAACACCGAAGTTCACCGTCTTTGCCACCCTCCTCATCTCGGCGGTAACCTCTTCCTTTGCCACCCCAAAGACCTCCGATGCGGTTGAGGCATGGATGTCCTCATCCCTTGAGAAGGCTGAGAGGAGCCGGGCATCCTGGGACAGGTGGGCCATAACCCGAAGCTCTATCTGGGAGTAATCGGCGGATAGGAGAACCCCCCTCTCACCGGCAACAAAGGCCTTTCTCACCTGCTTACCGAGCTCTCCACGAATGGGTATATTCTGGAGGTTTGGCTCGCTTGAGGAGAGGCGCCCGGTGACGGTGGCAGTCTGGTTGAAGCTGGTATGAACCCTCCCGGTCACTGGATTTATCAGGTCTCGGAGGGCATCAACATAGGTTGACTTCACCTTCATAAGCTGGCGATACTCCAGAAGGGGCCCTATTACCGGGTGGGCCCCTTTAAGCCCCTCAAGCACTGCAGCATCGGTGGAGTAGCCGCTCTTTGTCTTTTTTGCCCTGGGAAGCCCTAGCTCCCCAAAAAGGACCGCTCCCAGTTGCTGAGGGGAGTTTATATTGAACTCGTGCCCGACATCCCTATATATCTCCCACTCAAGCTCCGTCATCCTTTTCCCCAGGACACAGGACATCTCCTCGAGGGAGGCGGTGTCAAGGGCGACGCCATTCCTCTGCATTCGAACCAGCACCTCGACCAGGGGCATCTCAACCTCACTGAAGAGCTTCCCGAGCCCTTTCTCCCTGAGCTCAGGCTCGAATGCCCCCCTGAGCCTGCCGGTCATGTCGGAATCGGCGCAGGAATAATCGGAAACGGAAGCTATATCAACATCAGACATCAAGACCTGCTTCGCCCCTGAGCCGATGAGGGCATTTATTGGTGTCATCTCGACCCCAAGCCTTGAGAAGGCAAGCGCCTTCAGCCCAAGCGACTTCTCCCCAAGAAGATGGGCGGCGATCATGGTATCAAAGTTGAGGTTCCCGAGCTCGACCCCGTAGCCTGAAAGCACCGTCATATCATAGTTAGCGTTGTGTGCTACCTTGGAGATGCCCTGGTCTTCGAGTAACGGCCTGAGCCTCTCGATAACCATATCCATTGGAAGCTGTCTCCCCATCCTGTGCCCCACAGGGATATAGAAGCCCTTCCCCGGGGAGGCGGAGAGCGATATGCCGACAAGCCCAGCCCTCATGGCATCCACACTGGTGGTCTCGGTGTCAATGGCAAATGACCCTGCTCGATATAGCTCACTCATAAGCTCATCGAGGGCCTCCTCAGTATCGATGATGCGATAGTCCCTACAGGCCTTCCTCGGCATCCCCTCCCCCTCAGGTAGCTTCCCGATGAGGCTCACAAACTCAAGCTCCCGGAATAGCTCCATGACCCTCGCTCGGTCATAGCCGCCCACCAGGCACCTTTCGAGGTCGAGGGTTATCGGGACATCGGTGACGATGGTTGCAAGCTCCCTGCTGAGCCTTGCCAGGCCTTCATTCCGCCTCAGGACATCCTGTAGCCTCTCAGGGGTCACCTCATCTATATGCTCATAGACCACATCAACCCCACCGAACCCCTGGATGAGCTTTGCCGCGGTCTTCTCCCCAACCCCAGGAACTCCGGGGATGTTGTCTGATGCATCCCCTTTGAGCCCCTTCAAATCGCAGATTTGAAGGGGCTCAATACCATACCTCTGTCTGACCGCATCCTCATCATAGATAATGGTATCGCTGAATGGTCTCCCAGGGCGGGGTATAAGCACCTTTACCCTTGGGGAGACAAGCTGGAGGGTATCGGCATCACCGGTTACGATGACCGTATCAATCCCCCCCCCGCTTGCCTGACGGCAAATGGTGCCAAGGATGTCATCCGCCTCATAACCCTCAACCTCATATGCTGGTATGCCGAAGGCATCCACAAGCTCCCTGACCCTTCGAAACTGGCCCCTCAGCTCCTCGGGGGTGGGGGGACGCTGGGCCTTATATTCCCTGAACTCAAGGTGTCTGAAGGTAGGCGCTGGATAGTCAAAGGCGACGGCATAATGGGTGGGCTTGATCTCATTAAGCACCTTCAACAGCATCAGGACGAAGCCATATACTGCATTCGCCGGCTCCCCAGTCTTGGTTATGGTGAGTGGGGGGATGGCATGGAAGGCGCGATGGACAAGGGCATTCCCATCAAAGAGCAGAAGAAGGGGCTTTTCCTGAGTCATTATGCTCCATTATACCAAACCCGAAGGGGTCGAGAAAGCGCCTTGATTCAGCTAGGCATTATCGCTATACTATAGCAAAAAGGGGGAGACTAGGTGAAAAACGACCTTATTTCAGTGGCTGATCTAGACTCGGAGAAGATATGGCAGCTTATAAAGAGCGCCATCAAGATGAAGACGGGGAACAGGAGGCCGTTTCTGGTGGGGAAAAGCCTGGCCCTCATCTTCGAGAAGCCCTCCCTCCGAACAAGGGTCAGCTTTGAAATCGCCATGCACGAGCTTGGTGGCCACACTATCTACCTGTCCCAGAATGAGATCGGCCTTGGAGAAAGAGAGCCGATCTCAGATGTGGCCCAGGTGCTTTCTCGCTATATCGATGGCATCGTTTGCCGCACCTTCTCCCATGATAATGTCGCCACACTTGCCCAATACGCCACCGTCCCCGTGATAAACGGCCTCTCAGATTTGGAGCACCCCTGTCAGGCCCTCTCCGACCTCCTGACAATATATGAGAAGAAGGGGAAATTAGAGGGCCTGACCCTGGCCTTCATAGGTGATGCCAACAATGTGGCAAATAGCCTTCTTCTGGCCTCAGCCCTTGTGGGGGTGAACTTCAACATCGCATCCCCAGATGGCTACATGGTGAGGGGTAATATTTTGAATCAGGCCCAGGAGCTTTCACAAAAGAGCAGGGCCAAGATAAGCTTGACCAGTGACCCCAGTGAGGCCACCGAGGGCGCCGATGTGGTCTACACCGATGTCTGGACCAGCATGGGGCAGGAGGAGGAGCGAGAGGTTCGCCGACAGGCTTTTTTAAACTATCAGGTAGACAATAAGCTATTGTCTTTGGCAAAAAAAGATGCCATCTTCATGCATCCCCTTCCAGCTCATCACGGCGAGGAGATCGCCGAGGGTCTTCTTGAGTCGCCGCAGTCTGTGGTCTTCGACCAGGCGGAGAACAGGCTCCACCTTCAAAAGGCGATACTTATAGAGCTAATGAGGGGAGTTTGACCAGACCAATCGTCGCCATTTGTGGCAGGCAGAATGTGGGCAAGTCCACCCTTTTCAACCGCATCGTGGGCGAGCGCCGCACCATCGTTGAGGACCTCCCGGGCACAACCCGAGACCGGGTCTATGCCGATACCACCTGGATGGGGAACTCGCTTACCATCATCGATACCGGTGGGATTGAGCCAAGACCCGGCTCCGACATCACCCGCAGGGTGAAGGACCAGGTTGAGATAGCTATCCGCGAGGCAGATGCCATTATCTTCATGGTGGATGTCCACGATGGTGTTACCATCTCCGATATAGAGATAGCCGATATGCTGCGCCGCTCCAAAAAGCCGGTTGTCCTGGCTGTAAACAAGGTGGATAACCCCGCTCGTGAGAATGAGGCGCTCCAGTTCTATGAGCTTGCAATCGGCGACCCCATCCCCATAAGTGCCTATCACGCAATCGCTACCGCTGAGCTTATGGATAAGCTCGCTGAGCTCCTGCCTCCATCACCACCCGTTGAAGAGGTTGAGATGATGAAGGTAGCTATCGTTGGTCGCCGTAATGTGGGGAAGTCAACCCTCCTGAACGCCATCCTTGGCGAGGAGAGGGCCATTGTGAGCGAGACCCCAGGGACGACCAGGGATGCAATTGACACCACATTCAGCCTCAATGGTGATTCAGTGCTCCTCATAGATACCGCCGGAATAAGACGAAGCGGGAGGGTTGAAAGGGGGATCGAGAAATACAGCGTCTTGAGGGCACTCCGCGCTATATCCAGGGCCGATGTCGCCCTCCTGGTCATCGACGCCCATGAGGGGCTTACCGCCCAGGACCTCCATGTTGCAGGCTATATTAAGGATGCGTTTAAGGGCATGGTGCTGGTGGTAAACAAGTGGGACCTCGTAGAGGAGGATATGGCCCACTACATCACCCAGATCCACAGGAAACTCAGGTTTATGCCCTATGTCCCCATAATCTACACCTCGGCTATATTCGGGAGGGGGGTGACAAACATCCTTCCGGTTGCCAGGGATATATACCAGGAGAGGGGGAGGCGGATCCCCACCCATGAGGTAAATAGCCTCATCAGGGATGCAGCCCTCTCCCACCCCACCCCAAGGGTGGGGAAAAGGAGACTCGTGATCCTCTATGCCACCCAGGCGGAGACGAACCCCCCGACCTTCGTTATCTTCACCAACGATCCATCTCTGGTCCACTTCTCCTATGAGCGATACCTCGAAAACAAGCTCAGGAAGGCCTTCGGATTTAAGGGGACACCATTAAGGCTCATCTTCAAGGGAAGGGGTGAACAATGATAGCTGGGAGGTTTATCGCTATTATCCTTATCGGATACCTCCTCGGGGCCATCCCATTTGGAGTGGCTATCGGCAGGCTCACCAGAGGGGTAGATGTAAGGGAGTATGGTAGCGGCAGGACAGGGGTCGCCAATGTCATGAGAACGGCGGGGAGGGCGGCGGGTGCTATGGTCTTTATACTGGATGCCGCCAAGGGGGCGGTCGCCGTCACCGTAGCCTGGGCTATCTTCAGACCCGATCCTGAAATGATATATGCAGCTATGGCCGCCAGTGCATTTGCTGCAATCATCGGGCACAACTGGTCTATCTATATCCGCTTTCAGGGAGGGAGAGGGGTTACAGCCTCCTTCGGTGGGTTTATGGTGATGGCATGGCAGGTTGCCCTCCCCTGCCTTGCCTTATTCCTCCTAATCGTCGCCCTGTCAAGGTATATGTCCCTTGGCTCCATCATAGGCTCAGCCACCGCAGCCATCGTGATGATCCCATTGTTTATCCTTGGCATAGAGCCACTGGCGTTCCTCATCTATACCATCCTGGCAGCAGGGCTCATCATATTCCGCCATCGAGATAATATCGCCAGGCTCAGGGCGGGGACAGAGCCGAAGATTGGCGAGAGGGCCCGGAGGATGGGTTGAGATGAAGGTAGCAATCATCGGAACCACAAGCTGGGGGACAACCCTCGGGATGATGCTATCCCGTAGGGGTGTGGAGACATCACTATGGGCAAGAACTGATGAAGAGGCGGCAAGCCTCATGAGGTCAGGAGAAAGCCCCCTCCTCCCCGGGATTCCATTCCCCCCTGGCCTTTCCTCAACTGGCTCAATGGAAGAGGCGACCCGAGGGGCATCCCTCGTCATCCTTGCTGTTCCAGCACAGACGATGAGAGAGAATACCAGACTCGCAAAAGAATACCTTGATAGCTCAATGCTGATCATGAGCGCTAGCAAGGGACTTGAGGCTGAAAGCGCAAGGCGGATGTCCCAGGTTATCGCCGATGAGATAAGACCCCAGCTCCACCCCAACATATGCGTCCTCTCCGGCCCTAACCTCTCAAAGGAGATCGCAAGGGGGTTCCCGGCATCAGCGGTGATCGCTGCCTGTTCTCAGGACACCGCAGAGCGGGCTGGGGAGATAATGGACTCACCCATCTACCGAGTCTATACCTCAAGCGATGTGGTCGGTGTTGAGCTTGGTGGGGCGCTCAAGAACATCGTTGCCCTTGGAGCGGGCATGATCGATGGGTTGGGCTACGGGAATAATGCCAAGGCTGCCTTCATATCAAGGGGCTTTGAGGAGATGACCCACCTCGGGGTCGCCGCTGGTGCTCAATGGAGCACCTTCCTCGGGTTATCCGGTCTCGGTGACCTTATTGCAACATGCTCAAGTCCTCTGAGCCGAAACCATACCCTCGGTGAGGGGATAGCTCAGGGCAGGCCCCTCGACGAGGCCCTTGCCTCTATAGCTGGTGTGGTTGAGGGGGTCCCCACCACCACCGCCACCCTTAAGATGGCGGGCGAGCTCGGGATCGAGATGCCCGTCACCGAGAGGATATATCGGGTTCTCTTCGAGGGACTCAATGCTCACCAGCTAATGGCGGAGATAATGTGGGAGGAGTTAACCACGGACAGAATCAAGCCTGGGCCATAACCACTCGCCACACCCCATCCTCAACAACCTCCACTACCTCTGCCCCAGCATCTCGGAGCCTTGATGTTACTTCATCAAGGTGGTTTGAGATTATCCCCCCAGCGATGAGGACGCCACCAGGCTTGAGCGCCCCAACAAGGCTATCGGCGAGGTTGCATATGATCTCGGCCAGGATGTTGACGAACACCAAGTCAAAGCTCCCCCACCAGGCTGACTGGGAACTCCTGTCAGGGAGGGTGCCCTGCTGGACCCTGACCGCTTTAGAGACGCCGTTTGAGGCTATATTAGCCCCCGCTACCCTCACCGCCACCGGGTCTATGTCCAGGGCCAATACCGGGGCGGCACCCAGCTTAGCCGCTGCAATCGACAGGATGCCCGACCCGGTCCCAAGGTCAAGGACAGCCTTTCCAGGGCGGATAAGCCTCTCCATCTGGGCAAGGCACATCCTCGTTGAGGGGTGAAGCCCGGTGCCAAAGGCAAGCCCCGGGTCAAGCTCGATCACAACTTCCCTGTCCCTCGGGGTGTAGTCCTCCCAGGACGGCTTGACCACGATACACTCCCCGATGGAGAAGGTCTTGAAGTATGCTTTAAACGCCTCGGCCCATTCCTCCTCATCGATCACCTTCCCCTCCGACCGAAGGGGGTAGATAGCAGATAGGCGGCCAAGGGCCTCATCTATCTGGCTCCTTTTCTCCTCGAGGAGCTCATCCACAGGGAGATATGCCCTGACCCTTAATGAATGCTCAACATTGGCGAAAACCTCTCCTTCGGGGGTAACGACATATTCGCCATCAACTGCCACCCCACCACAGCCAAAGCGCTGGAATATATCACATACCACCTCACTGCTATCGGCATCCGCCACGACTCTAATCTCCATCCACTTCAAAATCAGCCCCCAAAGGCATCCTTTATCCTGCCGAAGAATCCCTTATCTTTAGGCATCTCTGCCTTTCCCAGAGAGCCTGCCAGCTCCTTGAAAAGCCTCCTCTGCCCCTCATTCAGGTTTTGCGGGGTGAGCACATGAACCATCACCACCTGGTCGCCCCTCCCCCCCCTCTTTAAATGGGGAACCCCCCTTCCCTTGATGCGGAATATCCTGCCACTCTGGGTCCCCGGGGGTATCTTCAGGGTTGCATCGCCATCCAGGGTGGGAAACTCTACCTCATCGCCAAGGGCAGCCTGTGCGAAGTTTATCGGAAGGTCATAGAGGATGTCATCACCACTCCTGGTGAATAGCTCATGCTCCTCCACCTGTAGGGTAACATACAGGTTCCCAGGCGAGCCCCCCCAGACCCCAGCATCACCCTCCCCGCTGCGGCGTATTTGGGAGCCATACTCTACCCCGGCTGGTACCTCCACCGTTACACTTCGAGTCTTTCTCTCCTTGCCCGTCCCATGACACTGAGGGCATGGATCAGTGATAACCCTGCCATCACCGTGGCAGCGCTCGCAGGTGGTTACATTGACGAACCTCCCGAAGATGCTCTGCTGAGTTCGGCGCACCTGGCCTGTTCCATTGCAGTTGGGGCATCTTGTGGGCTGAGTCCCTGGCCTTGAGCCGATACCATGGCACATAGAGCAGTTCTCAATTCGTGATACCTCAAGCTCCTTCTCGCAGCCGAATACCGCCTCCTCAAACGAGATTTTGAGGCCATACCTTATATCACTACCCCGCTGGGGGCCACGGCGGGTTGCCGTTGTCGCCCCCCCAAAGAAGGTATCGAATATATCGCCAAACCCTCCGAATATATCGAAGCCCTCAAACCCCCTCCCAAACCCCTCAATTCCGGCATGGCCGAAGCGGTCATATTTAGCCCGTTTATCCGGGTCTGAGATGACCTCATAGGCCTCATTTATCTCCTTGAACTTCTCCTCGGCCCCATCCTCCCGGTTGTGGTCGGGATGATACTTGAAGGCAAGCTTTCTGAATGCCCTCTTTATATCCTCCTCAGAGGCACCTCTATCTATGCCAAGAACCTCGTAGTAATCTCTTTTTGTCGCCATAGCACGGGACTCTCCAGACTAATCCAGCTTATATTATAGTCCACCTCTTTGCTCACCACAAGCTCATATGAAAAACAGGACGGGATATTCCCCGCCCTGTTTTGCGATAAAATTGAGCCTCTATCTAGACCTCTCGGAACTCCCCCTCAACCGTCCCCTCGTCGGGTTCTTCCCCGGGCTCCTCCCCACCCTCAGATGGCGGACCTTCCTGCTGATAAACAGAGGCACCGACCTTCTGGAGGGCCTCTGTCAAGTCCTGCATTGTCCTCATCACCTCAGCGCTGTCCGTGCCCCCAAGGGCGGAGCGCGCCGCCTGGACCTTAGCCTCAACCTCCCCCTTGAGCTCAGAGGGGACATTATCCCCCTGCTCCCTGAGCATCTTCTCAGCACTATAGATCAGGCTATCTGCGGCATTCCTTGTCTCCGCCTCCTCCCTCTTTCTTCGGTCCTCCTCGGCATACATCTCCGCCTCCCGCTGCATCCTCTCCGCTTCCTCCTTAGAGAGCCCGCTTGAGGCGGTGATGGTTATCTTCTGCTCCTTACCAGTTCCCTTATCGTGGGCCTTAACGCTCACAATGCCATTGGCATCGATGTCGAAGGTAACCTCAATCTGAGGTAGGCCCCTTGGGGCGGAGAGGATGCCATCGAGCATAAACCTCCCCAATGTCTTATTGTCCTGAGCCATTGCCCTCTCCCCCTGGAGAACATGTATCTCCACGCTGGGCTGGTTATCGGCGGCGGTAGAGAATATCTGGCTCTTTGAGGTCGGGATGGTTGTATTCCTGGTGATCAACGGGGTCATCACCGCACCAAGGGTCTCTATCCCCAGGGTAAGCGGGGTTACATCTAGGAGCAAAACATCCCTCACCTCCCCCTTGAGCACCCCGGCCTGTATTGCAGCCCCGATGCCAACAGCCTCATCGGGGTTTACCCCCTTCGATGGCTCCCTCCCAAATAGCCCCTTTACCTTCTGCTGGACAAGCGGCATCCTCGTCTGACCACCAACAAGGATCACCTCATCTACCTGCGAGGGGGTTATCCCTGCATCAGAAAGGGCCTGCTGACATGGTCCAATGGTCTTATCCACAAGGTCTGAGACAAGCTGCTCAACCTTTGCCCTGGTAAGGGTTATATTGAGGTGCTTCGGCCCTGAGGCATCGGCGGTGATGAACGGGAGGCTTATCTCCGTCTGGACTGTCGTTGAGAGCTCGCACTTCGCCTTCTCCGCCGCCTCCTTAAGGCGTTGAAGCGCCATCTTGTCCTGCCTCAGGTCTATCCCCTGGTCCCTCCTGAACTCATCCGAGAGCCAATCGATGATCTGCTGGTCAAAGTCATCGCCACCAAGGTGGGTATCCCCGTTTGTTGACTTGACCTCAAACACCCCCTCTCCAAGCTGGAGGATGGAGATGTCGAATGTCCCACCACCAAGGTCGAATACAGCTATGGTCTGGTCACGCTTCTTATCCAATCCATAGGCAAGGGATGAAGCCGTTGGCTCATTGATGATCCTCAAAACCTCAAGCCCAGCAATCTTACCGGCATCCTTTGTCGCCTGGCGCTGGCTATCATTGAAGTAGGCGGGAACTGTGATCACCGCCTCGGTTACCTTCTCACCAAGGTATGCCTCAGCATCGGCCTTCATCTTCTGGAGGATCATCGCCGATACCTCCGGAGGACTATAGGCCTTTCCCCCCATCCATATACTGACATCCCCGTTAGAAGCCTCATCAAGCTTATAGGGGACAAGCTTCTTATCGTGCTGAACGGTGGTGTCGCTGAACTTCCTCCCCATCAATCGCTTTGTGCTGAATATCGTATTCTCGGGGTTTGTGATCGCCTGGCGCTTGGCCACCTGGCCGGTGAGGCGCTCCCCGCTCTTTGAGATCGCCACCACAGATGGGGTAACCCTTCCCCCCTCAGCGCTGGAGATAACTACTGGCTCACCCGCCTCCATAACAGCGGCACAGCTATTTGTGGTTCCAAGGTCTATTCCTATTACCTTTCCCATCTCTCTACTCCTCTATGCTTTTGCCTACAACCACCAATGTAGGCCTGATAATCCTATCATGAATCCTATACCCCTTTTGAAGCTCCTCGATAACCTTCCCCTCCTCCCCATCCCCATACATCACAGCCTCATGAAGGTTTGGGTCGAAATCCTCCCCAAGCGCCTTTATCTCCTCAAGCCCCTGGGCCTCGAGGATCGAGCGCAGCCTCCGATGGATGAGTGCAATCCCATCAACCCAGCTCAGCCTCGCCAGGGTTGGGGGGATCGAATATAGAGCCCTCTCCAGGTCATCGAGAGCCGGCAGAAGGTTCAGGATGAGAAGGGAGTTGGCGAACCTTGAAAACTCATCCCTCTCCTGCTCAGTCCTTCTTTTATAGTTGATGAAGTCCGCCTGGCTCCTCTGCCAGCTCCTGAGGTAGTCCTCAGCCCTCTCCTTCTCCTCACGAAGCGCCTCCTTCAGGGAGTCCATGTCCTCAGCTACCTCATCTGTAGTCCCTGGGGTCGTGCCCCTCTCCTCTTCCAAAACATCACCTCCTGTTGTATAGTCCGCCTAAAAGATCGCCTAAAACCGATCCAAGGTATCTAACCGTCGGTATCGCTCGGCTATACTGCATCCTCTTTGGCCCAACCACCATAACAGCACCGCTGGCCTCCCCCTGGATACCATACCTGGTCACCACCACACTGCACTCCCTCATAGCCTCATCATGGTTCTCCCCACCAATGATCACCTGAACCCCATCCAGGGCGAGGACATCTGGCGGTATAATCCTCGGAAGGCTCCTTCCCTCCAGTATCTCCATGATCCCCATCATCCTCAGGGTGTCTGAGAACTCAGGCTGTGAGAGGATATGGTGCAGGCCATAGAGAAATGGCTCCTCATATTCCCCCTCATCCTCCACCCTCATTATCTCCACCACCATTTCGCTCACATGGGCCTCGATGAGGGAGAGGTCTATCACTTTCTCCATTATCTCATGCCAGGTGAGGCCGCTGTAGGCCAAATTCAGCTTACCAGAGATAGCCGCCATCTCCTCCTGGGTTACCATCCGCTCGAAGAAAAGGAGCTGCTGCTTGAGCTTGGCCTCCCCGAGGATGACAACGAGTAGGCCGAGGAGGTCATGAATCGGGATGAGTTCCAGGTGTTTGAGACGGCATCTCGTTGCCTTGGGGAAGGTGATTACCGCCACACTATTCACCATGCGACTAAGCACCACCGCTGCCAGTTGCGCCCACTCCTCAAGCCTCATCTCAACCTGATGGAAAAGGTGGCTGATAAGGAGCCTCTCCCCCATGGAGAGCTCCACCCCCTCGCCCAGGGACTCAACATAATATCTATACCCCTTGTCCGACGGTATCCCACCAGCGGATATATGGGGACGGATAATATAGCCCTCATCCTCAAGGTGGGCCATCTCATTTCGGATCGTGGCCGAGCTGAGGCCAATGTTATACCTTCGGACAATCACCTCCGATGCCACC
>DAOWNJ010000042.1 GCA_030642645.1 Dehalococcoidia bacterium
CAAATCGGAGCGAAATCGCAAAGCCCAAACTGGCAAGCAACCACGCTTCTCTTCAGCAATTAGACGGAGCTAATGGCCTCTACTATTTGGTTACTCGGCTTTGCTGAAGCGCCCTGATAGATGAAGCATCAGGAAGGCACAGAACCCACCGAGGGCGATGATCCTGAAGATAGACCCGGCGATGAGCGTGCCTGGTGTAAACGCGCCAAAGCCCATGCCTTGCAGAATGAGGGCCACAATAGCCAGGCCGGCCACAACCCATGCCAGGATAAATAAGATAGTTTTGTTTTTGAACCAGTCCGAAAGGTAGAGCAGCAGAAAACAGCCTGTTATCCCTATGAAGGCCGCTTCGCAGAGCCCACCAAAGCCGAACGCGCCTGCTCCTATCCCCCCCCAGCCTATAGGGATGAGGATCAGGGCCAGGGCGGCTGCCCCGGCAACTACCCAGGCCGCGATGAAGTAGACCTTCTTCATCATTGGCATACTGGAGAAACCAAGCCGAACCTCTTGAGACTCCATAATAGCCCCCTTTCTATTTAATTGACTAAAGCCCTATAGCGTTTTCACGCTAACATAAACTGTATCTATTGTCAAGGAGCTTGCCTTGCCCCATCGGGGGTGTTAGGCTATACAATGGGGTTGATTTTGATAGCTTCAGCTTTGGTTCTCCAGAAAAGGCTTCGCACAATCGATGGAAGGGGCTACAAGTCTTATCAGGCGATTTTGGGCCATTACGACTATGGCAGCTTCGTCCTTTACATCGACCATGTCCAGAGCGACCCCTTTGCCCCACCATCTCGGCTTCGAGCAAGGGTGGAGCAGGGGAGGGCTTGTTTCCCACAGAGGCTATACTCAAGTCGGGTTCGACAGATAGCCCTATCTGACTTCATCACCAGGGGATTTGCCACTGCGATGAGGAGGTATGTGAGGGGCAGGCGTGGCACTGGCGGATCGGGGGTGGTCAGGGTGGATGAGGGGGGACAGGAGATAATGGAGCGCACCAGTTGTCTGGTAAATGATGATTTCGTTGAGATAAGATTTTCGCTTGGCCTCCCCGCGGCGGGACGGAGGTGCCTGGGGGAGGAGGCGGAGGGGATATTCTTCAGCGAGATACCCAAGCTTGTGGAATCATCCCTTTTCTATTCGGCCTATGACCCCGTGGCCCCAAAGGACCATGTGGAGGTTTGTGAGGATCAGGAGGTATTGCGGGAGGAACTTGCCCCAAATAGGCTGGTGGCCTTTGTCGCCAATGGCTCGGTCTTGCCCAGGGAGAGCGGTGCGAGTGACAGGCCGCTTTCGGGAAAGGGTGTTGTCAGCTTCACCTCGCCCGATGAGCTTGAGGTGGAGCTGAAAGCGCCAAACAGGGGGGTGGTCAGGGGGATGGGGGTCCCTGAGGGGGTTACCGTAATCATCGGCGGGGGCTACCATGGCAAGTCAACCCTTCTTGCCGTCCTCTCTCGTGGGGTCTATAACCATGTGCCTGGTGATGGCAGGGAATATGCTGTCTCAAGAAGGGATACGGTTAAGATCAGGGCTGAGGATGGGCGGCGCATTGAGAAGGTTGATATAAGCCCCTTTATCTCCAACCTCCCATTCGGCCAGGATACAACGGCCTTTGAGACCGATAATGCCAGCGGAAGCACCTCACAGGCGGCCAACATCGTGGAGGCGATGGAGTGCGGGACCAGCCTGCTCTTGATGGATGAGGATACCTGCGCCACAAACTTCATGATCCGGGATAGCCGAATGCAGCGCCTCGTTCCCAAGGAGAAGGAACCGATCACACCTTTCATCGATCAGGTGCGAAACCTCTATCGTGAGCATGGCGTCTCCACAATTATAGTGATGGGGGGGTGTAGCGACTACTTCGATGTTGCCGATACAGTGATCGCTATGGATCGCTACCGGCCAAAGGTGGTAACAGGGGAGGCCCACCGCCTGGCTGAGGAACAGCCTACTCAGCGCCTCAACGAGGCAGGGGGGTCATTTGGAGATATTGGGGGGAGAGTGCTCCTCAGGCTTGACCCCTACCGCAGGGGGAAGCTGAAGGTGGCATCACATGCTCTGGGCTCAATAGAGTTTGGCTCCGAGAGGATCGACATCTCCCTCCTGGAGCAGCTTGTTGACCCTAGCCAGGCGAGGGCCATCGCCGATATGATGGTCTATGCCCTGAGGAGGGGATATGTGGATGGAAGGAGAACACTTGGTGATATAATTAAGATGCTATTCTCCGATATAGATAGGGATGGGCTGGAGGTTATCTCCCCATTTCGTGGTCAGCACCCCGGGGACTATGCCCTCCCCAGACCACAGGAGGTAGCCTTTGCCCTTGATCGCCTCCGCAGCCTGGAGGTAAGAAGGAAGGGAGGATAGTTATGGAAGGAAAACTGCTGAAAGAGGCTGCAGCCATTATCGCCGAGGCAAAAAACCTTGTCGCCTTCAGCGGGGCGGGGGTCTCCGCTGAGAGTGGTATCCCCACCTTTAGAGACCCTGGTGGCATATGGGACCGCTTCAGTCCCGACGATTTTGGAACCGGCGGCTTATCCATGCTCACCGGGCTTTCCCAGCGGGGGAGCGAGTTCCTCAAGGAGATGTTGACTAGCTTTGGGAAGGCCGAACCAAATCCTGGACATATCGCCCTCGCTGAGCTGGAGAGGATGGGGATACTGCGCTCAGTCATCACCCAGAATGTCGATAACCTTTCCATTGAGGCGGGGAACACCAGGGTCATCGAGGTTCATGGGAATTTCTACCGCTTCAGGTGCCTTGTTTGTGGGGGGAAGTTCAAGCTTGCTAAAGAGGATTTCCTGTCCCTCCTTGAGAGGATCGCCGATGCGCCTGAGGGTGAAGACCTCTCCGGTTTGATACCGAGGTGCCGCTGTGGGGGGGTAACCCGCATCGATGTTGTTGGCTTTGGGGAGCCGGTTGAGGACTTTGCCCAGGCCGAGGCGGAGGCACGGTCCTGTGATGTGATGCTGGCCCTGGGGACATCAGGTGTTGTAACCCCGGCTGCCTTCATACCTCGCTTTGCCAAGAGGGCTGGGGCCAGGGTGATCGAGATAAACCCCACCGGTTGCTATTTCCCGGAGATTGTAGACCTCTATATCGGTGAGAAAACAGGGGTGGCTTTGCCAATGATAGTGGAGGTGGTGAGGAGGATACGGGGGACAGCTTAATCCTGGTTTAACTGAAGCTGCTTCCCCTCGGTCTTTACCGCCGGTGCGATCACCATCTCAGCCCTTTGCATTTCCCTTATGTTCGCGGCGCCGCAGGTTCCCATTGCGGCCCTGATGGCACCGATGAGGTTCTGGGTCCCATCGGTGGTTGAGGAGGGGCCGAAGAGTATCTGCTCAAGCCTGCCAGTGGTGCCTACCTTTATCCTCGTCCCCCTGGGGAGGGCTGGGTGTGGGGTTGCCATCCCCCAGTGGTAGCCCCTTCCCGGTGCCTCCTCTGCTTGGGCCAGGACCGACCCCAGCATAACGGCATCGGCTCCGGAGGCAATAGACTTTGCAATATCTCCGCCGGTGCGGATCCCTCCATCAGTGATGATAGCGACATACCTCCCGCTCTCCCTGAGGTAGTCCTCACGGGCCTGGGCGCAGTCCATAGTTGCGGTTACCTGTGGTACCCCTATTCCCAGCACCTCCCTTGTGGTGCAGGCTGCCCCTGGCCCGACGCCGACGAGGATAGCAGAGATACCAGACCTCATAAGCTCCAGGGCTGTAGTGTAGCTGACGCAGTTGCCAACGATAATCGGCGATGACATAATCTTTGACAGGTCGGAGAAATTGAGCCCGATATAGCTCTTGGACTTGTGCCTGGCAGTGGTGACTGTAGATTGAACCACAAGGACATCCACCCCTGCCTCAGAGGCAATGGGAGCAAAGTGCTTGGTGTTCTGAGGGGTAACCGAGGCAGCGCATATCGCCCCTGCCTTCTTTATAGCGCTTATCCTCTCCCCGATGAGGTCCTCCTTTATCGGCTCAGAATAAACCCTCTGGAGAAGGGGAGTGACCTCATCGCTGGGCGCTTCAGCGATCTCCTTTAAGGTCTCTTCCGGGTTGGGGTATCTTGTCTGAATCCCCTCCAGGTTTAGGACGGCGATCCCTCCAAGCCTTGAGAAGAGGATGGCAAATTCGGGGTCAACAACTGCATCCATTGCTGAGGCCAGGATGGGGATCGGTAGGGTAATGTTTCCTATCTGGAGGTCGGTGTTTACCTGGTCTGGGTTGATGGTTGTATCTCCAGGGACGATCGCAACCTCATCAAAGCCATAGGCGCGCCTCATATCCTTGAATTGAGGGATAGACATACTCTCTCCTGGGAATCTGATGCCCAAAACTATAGCAAAGCTGGAGGGCAAAGTCAAGGAAGGCCCAGGATGGACGGAAGGCGATATATCGAATATAATCGTTTCGATGCCTTGCCTTTATATTGTAGCAACCCCTATCGGAAATCTTGAGGATATATCATTTCGGGCGCTTCGGGTTCTCAGGGAAGTGGGGCTAATCGCTGCTGAGGACACCAGACGCACCCGAAATCTCCTGAAAGCCTATGATATAAAAACGCCAATGACAAGCTACCACGAGCACAACAAGAGAGCGAAGCTTCCCTATCTCCTGAGCCGCCTTGAAAGGGAGGATGTGGCACTCGTCTGTGATGCCGGGATGCCGGTGGTGAGCGACCCTGGTTATGAGCTGGTCGCTGGTGCCATCGAGAGGGAGATCCTCATTGTTACTATCCCTGGGCCGTCGGTTGTAACCGCCGCAATCGCCTCCTCAGGGCTCCCAGCCAGTGAGTTTATATTTCTGGGATTTCTCCCTCGAAGGAAGGGGGAGAGGAGGCGTCTTCTGGAGGCTATCAAGCTCGAGCCGAGAACAATCGTCGCCTTTGAATCACCTCACCGGGTGGTGGAAGCGATGAAGGATGTACTTGGGGTCATGGGCGATAGGAGGATCGCTGTCTGCCGCGAGCTCACCAAGCTCCATGAGGAGATATTTAGGGGGAGGGTAACGGAGGCGATCGATCATTTTGCGGAGCCAAGGGGGGAGTTCACCCTGGTAATTGAGGGAAGACCAAAGAGGGAGCTATATTAGCTTGCCTTTGTTTCCCCTACCATGGTTGTGATAGAATAAATCGATATGGGTGAGCGTATATTCATCGGGGTTGCATGGCCCTATGCCAATGGCTCTCTTCACTTGGGGCATATTGCTGGGGCATACCTTCCGCCGGATATATTTGCCCGCTATCATAGGGCCAAGGGAGATGAGGTTCTTATGGTATCTGGCTCAGATCAGCACGGCACCCCGATAACGGTCAGGGCCGAAAGGGAAGGGAAGGCCCCTAGGGAGATAGCTGAGCGCTATCACAGGGAGTTCCTCGATTCCTGGGAGAGGCTTGGCATCTCATTCGACCTCTTCACCAGCACTGGCACCCAGAACCATGCCCAGGTCGCCCAGGAGATATTCCTGGATCTTCTGGAGAAGGGGTATATCTATAGAGACTCTATGCTACTGCCTTATTGCCCAAGCTGCAAAAGGTTTCTTCCAGACCGCTATGTTGAGGGGATCTGCCCCTATTGCGGCTACCCCTCTGCTCGCGGCGACCAGTGTGAGGAATGCGGCAAGCCCTTAAATCCATCAGAACTTGTGGATTCCCGCTGTGTCTTTTGCTCTACCCCACCCGAAATAAGGGATTCAGAGCACTTCTTCCTCCGCCTGAGTGCCTTCCAGGATATGCTCCTCTCCTGGGTCCGGAAGCAAATCCACTGGAAGCAGAATGTCCTCAACTTCACCACCGGCATCCTCAATGAGGGGCTCAGGGACAGGGCGATAACCCGTGATATAGAGTGGGGGATCCCTGTCCCGGTCTCTGGCTTTGAGAACAAGAGAATCTATGTATGGTTTGAGGCGGTTATCGGTTATCTCTCAGCCAGTAAGGAGTGGGCTCAGGTAAACGGGGATAGGGAGAGATGGCGAGATTTCTGGCAGGGGGAGAGTAAGAGCTATTACTTCATTGGCAAGGACAATATTCCTTTTCATACCATAATCTGGCCAGCGATGCTTATGGGATATGGTGGGCTTAATCTACCCTATGATGTTCCCGCAAATGAGTTCCTGACTATTGAGGGGAGGCAGCTATCAACCAGCCGAAACTGGGCGGTCTGGCTCCCGGATTACCTGGAGAGGTATGACCCTGACCTACTTCGCTACTTCTTATCGGTGAGCATGCCAGAGAGCGCAGATTCTGATTTCTCCTGGCGTGAATTTGTTCGCCGAAACAACGACGAGCTTGTTGCTACCTATGGAAACCTTGTCCATCGGGTCCTAACATTCGCCTATCGAAACTTCAATGGCTCCGTCCCCCAGCCTGGGGAGATCGACCCGCTCGGAAAGGAGCTTCTGGGTAAGGCCCAGAGAGCCCTGGATAGCATGGACAGGCTCCTCTACCGCTGCCGTTTCAGGGAGGCGATAAGGGGTGCGATGTCCCTGGCACAGGAGGCGAACCGCTACCTTGAGGAGAGGTCGCCCTGGAAGGCGATAAAGGAGGACGAGGAAGGCCCGGCCACCACTGTTTATGTGGCCCTCTCGGTGATAAACTGCCTGAAGACCATTTTATACCCCTTCTTGCCCTTCAGCTCCCAGAGGCTTCACACCTTCCTTGGGTTTGAAGGGAGGGTTGAGGATGAGGGCTGGGCTTTTCACCAGCTTCCCCCAGGGCAGAGGCTTGAGCCCCCGGAGCCCCTTTTTGCAAAGCTGGATGAGTGGGTAGTGGAGATGGAAATGGGCAGGCTTGGGGAGAGGCCTTGAAAGGAGCCTTTTGAATATCGCTTCAATCTATGAGCCAATCCAGCAGGAGATGGCAAGGGTGGAGGAGAGCCTGAGTAGGGTGAGCCAGGTGGAGCCTCTTATATTGTCAAGACTTTTGGAGCATGTGCTCGGTGATAGGGGGAAGAGGATCCGTCCTGCCATCGCACTTCTTTGTGGGAAATTGGGTCGCGGTAAACCGGAGCTGCTTGTCCCTGTGGCTACTGCGGTTGAGCTCCTGCATACTGCAACACTGGTCCATGATGATGCTGTCGATAACTCCCCCACACGGCGCGGCAGGCCAACCGTGAGTGCCACCTGGGGGGATGTCCCGGCAGTCCTTCTGGGGGATTATCTCTTTGCTACCTCCGCCAGGATCACCTCAGACCTGGGAAACCTCACGGTGATGCGCCTCTTTGCCGAGGCCATCATGACCATCTCCACTGGAGAGCTTATGGAGAGGTTTGGTGCCTATGACTGGACCCAGGGGAGGGAGCAGTATTACCAGAGGATCGCCAGAAAGACTGCATCCCTGTTCTCCCTGGCGGCTGAGGTGGGTGCTGTCCTGAGCAATGCCCCTCGTGGTGAGATAGAGGCACCGAGAAGATATGGCTACAACCTGGGGATGGCCTTCCAGGTTGTGGATGACATCCTCGACTTTATCGGTGATGAGGCCGAGATGGGAAAGCCAGTTGGGAGCGACCTTGCCCAGGGAACTCTCACCCTTCCGGCAATCATTCTCCTTGAGCGCTACCCCGAGGACAACCTCATAAGAGGGATACATCCGGGGAAGCAAAATGAGGGAAAAGTTCAGCAGACTATCGAGATGATCAGTAAGTCTCACATCATCGAGGAGTGCTACCAGGTTGCAGCAGACTTTTGCTCCAAAGCATGCCAAGCCCTAAAGGATTTGCC
>DAOWNJ010000120.1 GCA_030642645.1 Dehalococcoidia bacterium
GGGGATTTCTCCAAAATAGGTGCCATCCTCCAGGATTTTGTAGGTTGCCCGAGCCATTGCCTCAGCGATATAAACAGTAAGCATCTCCATTTACCCCCTCAGATTCCCAAATGCCCCCATCCCCGCATACCTAGCCCCCCTTCCAAGCTCAGCCTCTATTTTAAGTAGGCGGTTATACTTTGCTACACGCTCGGAGCGACAGGGGGCGCCGGTCTTTATAAATCCGGCGTTCATCGCCACCGCAAGGTCGGCTATGGTGGTGTCCTCGGTCTCTCCAGAGCGGTGGCTTATGACTGTAGTCCAACCTGCTTCCTTTGCCATCTCGATGGCGGCGATGGTCTCGGTAAGAGTCCCTATCTGATTTGGCTTTATGAGAATAGAATTACTTGCCCCTTCGGCGATCCCACGGGAAAGGCGCCCTATATTGGTTACATAAAGGTCATCCCCAACAAGCTGAACCCTTTTCCCTATCCTCTCCATAAGCATCCGCCACCCCACCCAATCATCCTCTGCCATCCCATCCTCGATGCTTATAATGGGGTAATCAGAGACCCACCCCTGGTAAAAATCCACCATCTCACGGCTTGAGAGGCTTAAACCTTCTTTTGAGAGGAGGTATTTCCCATCACGATAGAACTCAGAGGCAGCGGGGTCTAGGGCAATGAAGAATTCCTCCCCGGGCTTATAGCCCGCCTCCTCGATGGCTTCCAATATAAGCTCAACCGCCTCCTTATTTGCCGAAAGCCTGGGGGCGAAGCCACCCTCATCGCCAACATTTGTATTTAAACCCCTGTCCTTCAAGACCCTCTTCAGGGTGTGATATACCTCTGCCCCCATCTGGAGGGCATGTGAGAAGCTTTTTCCACCGACAGGGAGCACCATAAACTCCTGAAGATCGGTGGAGCCTTCGGCGTGCTTACCACCATTCAGGATATTCATCATCGGCACCGGCAGGATATTTGCCGGCCTCATCCCCGCCAGGTAGCGATAGAGGGGGACCTCATTGAAATTGGCTGCGGCATGCGAGACAGCAAGCGATACCCCAAGGATGGCGTTGGCACCAAGCCTCCCCTTATTCAGGGTGCCATCGAGCTCTATCATCCTTCTATCTATAGCCTCCTGGTCTGAGGCCGACATCCCGATTACGGTGGGGGAGATCTCATTATTTACATTGGCCACTGCCTTTAGAACACCAAGGCCGCCGTACCTCGATTTATCCCCATCACGAAGCTCGATAGCCTCATAAGTGCCAGTGCTTGCCCCGGATGGGACCGAAGCACTGCCAGTGGTTCCATCAGCAAGGCTAACCTCCACATCAAGGGTTGGGTTCCCCCTGGAGTCCAGTATCTCCCGCGCCTCGACACCTATAATAGCTACCTCCTCCATCACGACCTCCTTTCATTATCCCTGGCGGCGGCGATGGCCTTCTCCACTGCATCAACCGGATTCGAGGCGATAATTATGGATTTATCCTCCTTCCCCTTCAATGAGAGCGCCCAGGTATCAAGTCCGACCACCGGGATGCCCATCTGGAGGGCAAAGGCGATCTCGGATAGGGTTCCAAAGCTACCATCAATGGCAATCGCTGCCTCACCTGAATTGGCAACTATCGAGTTTCTGGCAAGACCTATGCCGGTAACAATGGGTATATCAATATAAGGGTTCGCTTCCCTGCGGCTCTTCCCCGGCAGGATGCCGATGGTGGTTCCCCCCTCAGCCTTCGCCCCCCTCGAGGCCGCCTCCATGACACCACCAAGCCCACCACAGACAAGGGCAACCCCTCTCTTTGCGAGTTCTCTCCCCACCTCCTCAGCATTTCGCGCCACATCCTGGGTGCAACTGGAGCCGCCAATAACAGCAATAAGCATCTTTCCTCCTTCATCCCTTCCAACTAAGGGAATTATATCACCAAGCTCCCAGCTACAACAATCGAAGATGAATTAAGAGGGGTCAAAGTGAGGGGGCAACTAATGAATTGAAACGGTTCATCGCCACCTCTATCCCCTCGGTGAAGATACAATCCACAGCATCGGAAACAGTGCTGGTCACCTCATTCACGAGTGCCCTCTCCTCGGGGGTGAAGTCTCCCAATACATAGGTTGTTGCGCTGGTGGCAACCTTGCCATTGGGCGCCCCGCCGGAGGCGGGGCGCCCAATCCCCACCCTGATTCGTGGAAATTCCTGGCTCCCCAGCGAGGCGATGATCGACTTCATGCCATTATGCCCCCCGGAGCCACCTCCCCTTCGAATGCGCATCTTCCCCAAAGGGAGACTGAAGTCGTCATAGATGACGATGAGGTCATCGGGGTCAAGGGTGAGGCGATCGAGCAACATGCTCACCGATTCCCCGCTATTGTTCACATAGGTCTGGGGCTTGGCGAGGACAACAGCCTCCCCGCCAATCTCACCGATGCCTGTCCGGGCACGCCCCTGCTGCCCCTTTAGCGCCATGCCATGTCTCCTGGCGAGGCGATTGATGCACAGAAACCCAACATTATGCCTGCTATTGGAATAGTCCGCCCCCGGGTTCCCCAGTCCAACGATCAGCCTCATCGCTTCCCTTCGGTAAGGAAGGTTCGCAGGAACCCGACCATCTCCTCATCCATCACATTCACCAGAGGGGAGAGGTCGCTGGTCTGGACGATCTTGATGAACTGGTCTACCCTCTCGTTCCCGCTCTGGGCAAGTATCTGCCTTATAGCCTCTGAGCTGAGGCGGCGCTGCTGCTTCCTGAGGGCCCCCTCAAGCCCTTTAAGGAAGCGCTCCACCTCTTTAACTGGAGGCTCCTCTCTAAGCTCCAGCCCACAGGAGGCACAGGTTGGCTCCAGGTCTACTGAGACTTCCCCTGTTTCTCGCAAGGGACAGGACACCACTTTCCTTAAAAGCTCTTCATAATCATCAAATAGCTTCTCACCAAGGGGCCCTCCAAGCTCAGCGATAGAATTGAGCCGCCTCAGGGCCTCGACCTCAGGCCTCGATGCCTCCAACACATCGCGGAGGGCAGCAATCTTTTGGTGGTAATCTTGGTGATGGGTCAGGTAAGCGGAGGAGTATCGAGAGCGGAACCAGTCGAAGAGGGCCTTCATGCTTGGCCAGAGGTGGGGGCTCGCTATAAGGTTCTGGAGGTTGATCCCTTCCAGGATGGAGATGCGGTCCATCTCGAGCTCCTCATCACCCTTGCGTAAAGTGACCCTGTCA
>DAOWNJ010000081.1 GCA_030642645.1 Dehalococcoidia bacterium
AATCCAATACCCTCGACCACTGCCTCGGAGATGCGTTGGAGCACCTCCCCAAGCTCAAGGTTGCTCTCAATCGATGCGGTTATCCGCTGTAAGGCAGGCAGTTGCTCCCCTCTCTCCACTATTTCCCCTCCAAAACAAAGCGCCCCTCGGGTTACCCCGAAGAGCTTTCAATTCCTCTGGTGGCAACCCAGCCATCATAGTTCAAAATCGAACCTTAGACCTGCGGCTTTGCGCCCCCCGATTTCTCGGGGTTTGCCTTTTTCACCATCTATATTTTGTTAATAGAGTCTATTACAATATAATGCGAATGTCAAGAGGAGGTAGAGATGGAGCTGATGCAGGCAATAAAGGAGAGAAGGAGCGTTCGCCGCTACACCAGTACCCCGGTCTCCGAGGAGGACCTCATGACTGTCCTCGAGGCGGCTCGCTGGGCACCATCATGGGCAAATACCCAGTGCTGGAGGTTCATCGTAGTGAGAGACCCCCAGATAAAGGAGATGATTGCTCAGACGCTCCCCCATGGAAACATAGCCGCCAGAGCGATGAGAGAGGCCCCTTTGGTCATTGTGGCCTGCGCCAAGCTGGGCAGGTCGGGTTATATTCGGAGGGAAAAGGCGACCGATAAGGGGGACTATTGGTTTATGTTCGATGTGGCGCTCGCTATGCAGAACCTGGTGCTTGCCGCCCATTCTCTGGGTCTTGGAACGGTGCATGTGGGGTGGTTCGATGCAGAAAAGGTCGCTGAAATACTGGAGGTCCCGGAGGGAATAGCAGTCGTGGAGATGACCCCGCTCGGTCACCCGGATGAGCGGCCAAGGCCACCGGGGAGGAAGGAGCTATCTGAGATCGTCTTCTATGATAGGTATGGAGGGTCAAATTGACAACGCACCACCATTAGGGTATCCTGATAAATCGAGCCCAGATTGAAAACCCGGTAAGGAGGAACTGATGACCGTAAGCGAGATAGTCGCTAATGCCAGAAGAGAGGGGAGAACAAACCTCACGGAGATAGAATCAAAGGAACTTCTAGCCAGTGCCGGGATAAACACCACCAAGTTGAAGATCGCCAAATCAAGGGAGGAGGCCATCTCCCTGGGCAAGGAGAGCGGCTTCCCAGTGGTCTTGAAGATACACTCACCCGACATTATCCATAAGAGCGATGTCGGTGGGGTGAAGCTGGGTCTGGGGGGCGAGGATGAGGTGGGGAGGGCATATGATGAGATCATCACATCGGTAAAGCAAAGCCAGCCGGAGGCAAGGATCGAGGGGATAGCTGTCCAGCATATGGCGAGGCCCGGGACAGAGGTGATCATCGGGATGACGAAGGACCCCCAGTTCGGCCCGGTCATTATGTTTGGGCTCGGCGGGGTCCTCGTTGAGCTCCTCAAGGATGTCTCCTTCCGCATCGTCCCCCTTGCAAGGAGGGATGCTAGGGAGATGATCAGGGAGATAAAGGGCTACCCCCTTCTGGAGGGATACAGGGGGCAGGAGCCTGCTGACATAGCATATTTAGAGGAGATGATCCTCAAGGTATCTGAATTTGTTGACAACAACTCGGAGGTAAGGGAGATCGACCTTAACCCTATCTTCGCCTACAGTGATGGGGCAGTGGCAGTCGATGCCAGGGTTATCCTTGAAGAAAGGTGAGCCAAATTGAAGGATATAAGGGAGCTAGACAGGATATTCAACCCACAAACGGTAGCCGTTGTTGGGGATAAGGCCGAGATGGGCTATATGTGGCTCAGGAATATGAGCACATTTGAGGGCAGGCTTTATTCTGTCCAGATCGACCCAAAAGAGATTCCTGGGATAGAGGCCCTTGGGGTGAAGAACTATACCAGCCTTCTGGATATACCTGAGCCCATAGACTATGTCCTGGTTGCCGTCCCCAGGCAGGTAACCCCGAGGATAATCGCCGACTGCATAACCAAGGGGGTTGGAGGGGTAGCCCTCTTCTCCTCAGGCTTTGCCGAGACAGGGACCGAGGAGGGGATAAGGCTTCAGGATATAATAACCGAGATGGCAAGGAAGGCCGAGCTCAAGCTGATCGGCCCAAACTGCATGGGTATCTTCAACCCCAGGCTCGGCATCAGAAACGGCTTCAATCAGTATTATGGAGAAGGAGGCCCTGTCGGGTTCATCTCGCAGAGCGGGACCCACTCCATATGGTTCAGTGAGGTAGGGGTGCTAAATGGGGTTAAGGTAAGCAAATCGGTTAGCTACGGCAATGCCGTTGTCCTCGACAGCACCGACTACCTTGAATACCTCTCACAGGATGAGGAGACAGAGATCATCGGTATCTATATTGAGGGGGTGAAGGATGGCAGGAGGTTCTTCAAGGTCCTCCGTGAGACAACCCCTCATAAGCCGGTCATTATCTGGAAGGGTGGGGTTACCGATGACGGGGCCAGGGCCACCGCATCGCACACCGGCGTGCTCGCCGAGTCCCCGGTGATCTGGGATGCGGTAATAAAGCAGTGTGGTGCGATAAAGGTTGATAACCTTGAGGAGATGGTCGACGCCGTTAAGGCCCTCCTCTATTTGAAACCGACAAAAGGGGACAGGGTGGGGCTCATCGCCATGAGCGGGGGGCAATCGGTGGTGGTAACCGATACCTTCGCCCGTGACGGCCTTCGAGTCCCCACCTTGAGCGATGAATCATACGCCGAGTTTGCCACATTCTTCAACATCGTCGGGAGCAGCTACCGAAACCCCCTCGATATAAGCTCAAACCTGGGCTCTGTGGACCTCGTGCTCAGAATGATAAAAATACTGGGAAGGGATGAGAATGTAGATGCCGTGGTTCTTGAGCTCGCCATGGACTTTCTGGCAAGGGTCGTAGAGAGGGGTGGGGGGTTCCTTGAACAGCTCCTGGATGGTATGGTTGATTTCAAGGAACGCTCCCCTAAGCCATTCCTTGCCATTCTTGTCCCCGGCAGTGAGGAGGTTGCCGCCGTCGAGGCCAGGGGGAGGATAACCGAGAGGGGGATACCCTGCTTCCCGGACTTCCATCGAGGGGCAAACGCCCTCAAAAAGGTCGTAGAATACCACAGGTTTCTCACAACCCAAAGCTAGGTGTGCCATGGGGAAGAGAGATTATCGTCATCGGGAGCCGAAGAAGTCCAAGAAGAGCAAGGAAACCCCGTCAAGCCCCATCATCCCTTCCCCGGTGAATGTTGAGGTAGTAAAGAAGAGGAAGAAGCCTCGCGAGGAAGAGTGATGGCAGCCTATCAAAGGCTCTACCAGACAGGGGAGCTAAGGGAGCGCATCAAGACTGCCAGGGAGGTCCTTAGAAGCTGCCATCTCTGCCCCAGAGGATGCGGGGTCAATCGGCTTGAGGGGGAGAAGGGGAAGTGCCGCACCGCTGCCGAGGCGGTTGTCTCAAGCTATGGCCCACACTTCGGGGAGGAGGCGCCGCTTGTTGGCAGGTATGGGTCAGGGACGATATTCTTCACCAACTGTAACCTCAGATGCGTCTTCTGCCAGAACTACCATATAAGCCAGCTCGGCGAAGGGGCCCCGGCATCAAAGGGGGAGATAGCAAGGATGATGCTCTCCCTCCAGCAGACAGGCTGTCACAACATAAACCTGGTCACCCCAACCCATGTCGTCCCGCAGATACTTGAGGCCCTTGAGGTTGCCTGTGGGGTTGGCCTCTCCATCCCAATTGTCTACAACTCTGGCGGATATGAATCGGTTGATACCCTGAGGCTCCTCGATGGCATCGTCGATATATACATGCCTGATATGAAGTACTCCGATGAGAGGATTGCTCGAAGATACTCCGGGGTCAGAGACTATCCCTCGGTGAATAGAGAAGCGGTCTTGGAGATGCATCGCCAGGTTGGAGACCTCGAGATAGACGAGCGAGGGGTGGCAAAAAGAGGGCTTCTGGTTCGCCACCTGGTACTTCCAAACGGTCTCTCAGGGACCGCCGAGGTCGTCCATTTCATCGCCGGGGATATATCCAGGAACACCTACCTGAATGTGATGGCCCAGTACTATCCCGCAAACAGGGCCAATAAAATCCCACCCCTTTCACGCCCGATCACGAGGCAGGAGTTCACCCAGGCGGTCGAGCTCGCCCTGGGGGAGGGGCTGGAGAGGCTTGATGGGGTAAGGCCACGCTCCCTGGCAAGGCTCATTTAAGATGTCCGAGCTAGCATCCCTCCACGCAGTTGTCCACGGTCTGGTTCAGGGGGTCTATTTTCGCTCCTTCGTGGCCCGCAACGCCAGGGCCCTCGGCCTGACCGGCTGTGTTCGAAACCTCCCAGGAGGGAGGGTGGATGTAGTCAGTGAGGGAGAGAGGGAAAAACTCGAGGAGCTACTGAGGCAGATCGAGGATGGCCCGCCATTCGCAAGGGTGGATGGGGTGGATGTGGACTGGTCAGAGTATAGAGGGACTTTTGGTCGCTTTGAGGTGAGATAATGAACACTCTGGAGTCCTGGTACCTGTAAAAACCGTGTAAGATATGTTAGGTTAATTAGAGATTGCAGTATTGACAATAGCTAGTACTTATGGTATATTCTTTGCGCCAGTATAGCTTTGATGACTTGATTTAATAGTACTTTTCGGCGGGGCGAGGAACTGGGGCTTACAATCTGGTTGCCTGAGCCCCAGGGAGCTAATGGCAACACCGACTGGAAAGGTCGGTAGTGTTTTTAGAGGGAACTTTTACAAAGGTAAATATCGCTCCCGGATAGCGGGTGGTATTCGGGAGCGGGCC
>DAOWNJ010000139.1 GCA_030642645.1 Dehalococcoidia bacterium
CCTACGGTAAGGGGAATGAAAACCTGTTCTGATACGCGCTCCACCACATCGGCCATGGTCTTCCGACCTTCGGGAGTGGCGCCAATATCCAGGAAGACCAGCTCATCTGCTCCCTGCTCATAGTAGAAGGCAGCTTGCTCCACAGGGTCGCCGGCATCGCGGAGGTCGGTAAAGCTTATGCCTTTGACCACCCGCCCACCGGTTACATCAAGACAGGGGATAATTCGCTTAGTCAACACTGGATGTTAGACCTCCCTACCGCAGATATTCTTTGAGATGCAGGAGGCTTCCCCAGCCTTCCCACTATGGGCTCACCACCCATAGGAAGCCAGGCTCGATCCAGGTCAGGGCAGATCAGACGGATAGCTGATTCCTCGGAGGAAAGGTAGAGCATCGGTCCCTTTACCCCTACCGTGAGAGGGCGCAGCCTTACTCGGTCGGTAAAGCCAATCATTTCGCCATGGTGAGCAATAATGGTGGTGAAGGGGCCATTCAACATAAGACTTCCATACACCTGGCGCAACGTCCGAAGCAAATTCTGTTCATCCGGGGGACGACGCTCTATATCGCTCCAGAAAGGAGGCGCCAGTACCTTAGCCATTATCTCCACCGGAAGGTGGTGCTTTCGCACCAAGAGATCTACAGCATAAGCTATCACTTCGGTGTCAGTCTGCATAGTGCAGGGGTAGCCGAATTCCTTCAGGCGACGCTGGTTTATGCCGTAAGAGGAGATTTCACCATTATGAACTACCGTCCAATCCAGAATGTTGAAAGGGTGTGCTCCCCCCCACCACCCTGGAGTGTTGGTGGGGAACCTACCATGGGCTACCCAGAGGTAACCCTCATACTGTGTGAGGCAAAAATAGGAAGCTATATCCTCAGGGTAACCCACTCCCTTGAACACAGCCATATTCTTGCCGCTGGAGAAGACAAAGGCATCCTTAATACTGGCGTTGATTTCCATGACCCTATCTACCACATAGTCATCGGGTGATTGCCCATCGCATTTCTGTGAGTCCGCCTCCAGAAAGTACCGCCATACCGAGGGTGGGTTTACGATAATCGGTGTGGGCTGAGTGGGCACATCTTCAGCATGAAGCAAATGAAATCTTCGTTTGAGGAAAGCCTCCGTCCCTGCTCTTCCCTCTCGGCTCAGGTACATTATGTGAAAGGCATAAGCATCATCATACTCCGGATATAGCCCGTATACGGCAAACCCACCCCCCAACCCATTACCCCGAACATGCATGTTGGCAATAGCCCTCGCTATATCTCTTCCCGAAAACATTTTACCTGTGGTATCCATCATCCCAAATAGGGAGCAAGCCTCGATCAGCTTATCGTCGCGGTGAGGGTTATTCATCTGGTCAATGTTATGCATATTACTATTCCCTGCCGGGCGGAGCTTCCAGACGTGGCCGCCATATCTCCTCAGGAAGAAAGGCCAGGCCGAAATCGTCATCCAGAATTGCCTGCTTAAAGCTGCCTACATTTACCCGCTCCTTCATCAATCCAAACACAATGCCTGATTTTTCGATGTCTCTCATAAAGATCATCCCCACCAGCCGGTCATCCTTCAATATTACCTTCTGGTAGCTTGTGTCTATCTGCTTAATAAGCATTTCATAAGTTTCTCCGTCTTGCGGAGTCACCATGCCTGCGGCAGCAATATCCAGCCCAAAGTAGCTGAGGGAGTTCATGCTGGTGCCTCCGGGGTATTCAGTCTCGACGCCGGCCATGTTGAGGCCAGCAATCCTGCCCCCCAGATAAGCGTTAGGCCAGATGGGAGTGAGACGATTGGTATCGTAGACAAAATCATAAGCCTCAGCCACATCTCCGCAGGAATAGATGTCGGGGTGACTGGTGGCCATGTGCCGGTCCACCACTATGCCCCGGCTTACCTTTATATCCGTGCCCAGGGTAAGCTCGACGCGCGGCAACACTCCGATAGCCACCACTACCAGGTCACAAGGAATCCTCTCCCCGCTTCCTAAAACTACTTCCGAAACCTCAGGTGCGCCCACAATCTCGGTCACAGTCTGCCCGGTAATGGCCCCGATGCCCGCTCTATCCAGAGTTTCTTCCACTATCAGAGATGCTCTCTCATCAAGAATGGTATTCAAAATTCTGTCCTTCATTTCGACGATTACGACCTCAACTCCTCGTTTTGCCAGAGCTTCAGTAGCACTTACCCCGATAAGCCCACCGCCGATAACTACTGCTTTATGAGCATTATCCAAAAACTTGTCTATCCCTTTGGCATGGTCAAGGGTGGTGAAGGCAAAAACGCCTCTTTTATCCATCCCCTCTACTGCGGGAACTATGGGCGCTCCTCCCACTGCTAGCAAAAGCCTTTCCCAACCCATCTTCCGGCCATCATCAAGTTCTACGGCATGAGATTCTAGCCCCAGGCTATCAACCTTCCTGCCCAGAAGAGGAATGATGTCGTTTTGGTCATA
>DAOWNJ010000022.1 GCA_030642645.1 Dehalococcoidia bacterium
CGATAAATACCCTGTCTAAAATCTCCAGTGATCTGAGATCACAGGCCTTCGCTCCAATAATCACAGCGGCCCTGGTCTCTCCCATTTCCTGCGAAACAGGTGCTGGGTATTTGGCTACCGGCTCCTTAATCTTGAAAAAAAAGGACTTCAGGGGCTCGACTGCACGAACCCCATCACAGACGATCCCGTCCTCGCCGCTTTGGAACCTCTGGTAGTGAAGTTCATAGTTACTGTATCTTGGCACAAAAAGGTTGGCCTCTAGGGCCAACCTCTCTACTAAGTTGCTGAAATTAGGATTGGAAACATAACTGACTTCAGCTTCCATTTCCTCCCTGCGCCTTCTGATTTCTCTAGAGCCTAATTTTCTTCATGTGTAATAAGTTTACCACCTGATTTTCCTTTTGTCAAACCCCAGCCCAGATAAATCTCAATATTGCTCATACCAACCCTCGCCCGCTGATGCGAGCTGATATTTCTTGGCACCAAGCTTGGTGTACCACGGAGTTCCATAGGTGCTGGCTACCCTGGCCAACTGCCTGAGCCTATCAGCCACAGTGCTTTCCAGAAATCTCATTCTTTCTGTCCGGGAGCGGATGTGGGTAGCTTCCTGCCAGAGGGCGCGCCCTGCCAGGAAGCCGGAGGCACCCGCCTTGCAGGCGATCTCCACCTGTTTATAGAATAGCTGAAAATCGACCCCAGCGCTGAGGATCACCCATGGTACCCGCGATGCCCTGTCCAATTGCCGGCAAAATTCCAAAAGCCTCGCTTCGTCTCTCTCATAATTCAGATCAGCGGGGAATTCGGCCTTGAGCACATCTATGGGCAGCGCTGTAACCTCGCGAGCTGTCTCGATGACAAGCTGTGGCTTAATCCTGGCAAACTTCTCAGGGTTCCCCTCCACCATTCCAACGGGATAGCTTTTCGGCTCAACCAAGAAGGGTATATCTCTCTCAAGGCACTCATAGGCCAGCCCCTTTACCAGATCAAGCTGCTTTGAGGCCACATCTCCCAGATCAGAGCGATAGTAGAGGAGGAGCTTGATCGCTGAGGCCCCAAGTCTTTTCGCCTTTTCCACGCTCCAACCGGGCAGGAGCTCATTTATACGCTCCTCTTTGCTACCACTGTATCCTGTGGCTTCCATGCTGACCAGAAGCCCTGTAGACCCGGGGAGGACCCCGGCAGCGATAGCCTGACTGGCACCATACACCGGGTCAAGGAGCACAGCGCTCGCATGGTGTGCCAGGGCACGGCAAAGGTCGAGCTTGTAATTCACCATAGTCCGATAGCTTACAGCCTTAGGGTTTTCCTCATCAAGCATCTTCTGTAGGGAGCCTCTGTGATCCATGGCACACATAACGAATATCCCATCGGAATTGGCTAATTGCTCCAGGCCTCTGAGCTTTCCTATAGATAACTCCACCATTAGCGATCCCCTATATAGTCAGTACCCTGACCAGTCCCAATAAATAACTGTCCAGCTCCTTGGTCCTCTTCCAGGTCTCCTCCAGGGGAGTATAAACTATCTCTCCCTTGACCTCCCCTACCATATGCCCTTCCTTGGCGCTGAGCAAGGCATCAATGGCTGCCGCTCCCAGTTTGCTGGCCAGAACCCTGTCCCTGGCCATCGGCGTGCCACCGCGCTGCACATGTCCGAGCACACAAACGCGATAGTCAATTCCCAGGCGTTCGCCTACTTGCTTGGCAATTGGGAGGGCCCCGCCCGGCGTATCACCCTCGGCCACTATCACCATTGCGCTCCTCTTCTTCCTTCTGAAGCTATACTCTATTACTCGGCAAAGCTCCCCGATGTCTGTCTGGGTTTCCGGGACAAGGATTTCGTCGGCACCCCCGGCAATTCCCACCTCCAGTGCGATAAATCCCCTGATTCGCCCCATCACCTCGATAAAGAAGAGGCGCTCCAGGGACTGGGCTGTATCTCGAATCTTGTCGATTGATTCTAAAGCTGTATTCACTGCGGTGTCAAAGCCGATGGAGTAGTCGGTGCCGTAGACATCGTTATCTATAGTTGCGGGCACCCCCACCACCTTCAATTGCCCTTCCTGGGCAATAGCTGCTGCCCCACGGAAGGTGCCATCGCCACCTAAGGCCACCAGGCCATCGATCCCTTCCTTTCGCAACAACTGGATTGCCTTTTCCCTGCCTTCAATCGTTTTCATTTCCTCACAGCGGGAGGTTCCCAGAAAAGTCCCCCCTCGCTGAAGAATGTTAGCCACTGAGCGGGGGCCCAGCCTTATAAAGTCTCCGGCCATCAGACCGCTGTAGCCGCGTCGGATTCCAACCACCTCTATTCTGTGGCTCTCCGCACTTCGAACAACAGCCCTGACGCAGGCATTCATCCCCGGGGCATCACCTCCACTGGTTAAAACCCCAATCCTCTGCATATGACATTCTCCTGTTTAGAGTATATCATTATTGGTCAAGGTTCGGGCCTCCTTCGAAGCATCTCAGCAGCATCAAGTGGTGTAACCTCAGGCCTTGAGGCCTCATAAACGCCCACCACCTCCAGCCCCCAGAACTCCTCCTTGACAAGAGCCATCTGTTTTAGCCCCAGAGGCTTCACCGCCGAGGGGCGCAAGGGGGTATTGAGCTGAACCTCGTCAGGTGAGAGGCTCCTGGCAATTTCAGCCATCTCCCTCCCGTAGCGCCTGTTTGACTCTATGAACATCATCTGGATGGCAAGCTTGCCTCTGTAGATCGACCTGAAAAGCATGATGCCCTGCAATATACCATCCAGGGAATACCCGACCATTGGCCTGTTGATTATTCGGAAAAGCTCCTCGTTTGGCGCATCCACCTTCGCCACCACCACATCAGCCAAAGCTAGCTCTTCACGCACATCCTCCCTCAGCATAAGCGAGGAGTTGGTTAAGACCGCTACAGGGAGGTTGAGAATCGATCTTGCCATCTGGATCGCCTGCCCGAGGTTAGAGGCCAGGGTTGGCTCGCCCACCCCGGAGAAGGTGAGGTAGTCAGCCGATATGTTCTCTTGAGCCTCGAGTTCCTGGGCAAGTTGAGAGAGTGTTACAAACTCCATTCGCTCCGCCAGTGGGCGAACCGTCCTTCCCAGTTGGCAGTAAACACAGTCGAAGGAGCAGGTCTTACCCTTTGTGGACAAGAGGTCCACCCCCAGCGACCTCCCCAGCCTCCAAGAGGGGACAGGGCCATAAATAATGGAGTTCATCATCTGAGAAATGGATAGGGTGTAGATTTCCCGGCCAGGATTACAGTGAACCCGGCATCGGCGAAGAAGCCGTCCTGTGGGGACTCCGTATGCTCGATTTCACCGGGCCCCTGAAAGAGCGTTGAGATTACCTCCTCGATCTCGAAGCCCGCTTGCTCCAGGAGCATTGCGACCTCATCATAGCTATAGAAGGCGGCGTATTTGTAGAAACGGTGCCCCTTCTCTTTCTTTACCAGGTAGAACCGTCCCCAGGGGCTTTCCCTCAATACCAGGCCAAGCACTATCTTCCCGTCCCTCTTGAGGAGGCGGTTGGCCTCCCCCAGAACTCTCAAGGGTGAATCAACAAAACATAGGGTGACAATGAGAAAGACTACCCCAAAAGACTCATTGTCAAATGGGGCTTCCTCCCCCCTGCCGAGGAACAGGTCTATGCCCCGTTCCCTCGCCATATCAAGAAGCTTGATCGATGGGTCAAGCCCGATCTCTATCCCCAGGGCATGGGCAAAGCGGCCGCTGCCCACCCCCACCTCAAGCCATGGCCTGGGGAGAAAGGGCAGTACCTTCTGGAAGGCCTGGACCTCTATGGCGAAGACCAGCCTTCCCTCCCCTTCAAACCAGGCATCATATACCGAGGCAAGGGGGTCGAAAGGCGAGCTATTGCTATATATTATCGAACCAGCCATAGTAATACCTTCTAAGGTATTCATCATAAGGATATGTTTTAGCTACATCCTGCTCCTTGAAAGCGTAGCTGTAACTGGCACAGTAATCGGTGAGTAGCTTATAGGCTGCGTTTAGCTCCTTCATCATTTCCTCCGAGGGCGACCCCTCCCTGTCAGGATGATAACAGAAAGCCATCTGCCTGTAGGAATGCCTGATCTGCTTCAGCGTGGCATGCTCCCCCAACCCCAGCAGTTTCCGAGCCTCATCTATCTCATCGAAACTGGCCATACCTAACCCCCGCTGTAACTCTCCCTGCTGACAATGTCTATTTTCATCTCGTATTTCGGCTTTCCCTCCTCCAGATACAGTGTGAACCTGACATCTCTCCCCTCTATCAGGTATTTCTCGCTCTCACTCCTCAGTTCCCTGAAATCCGTCGATTCCAAAAACATCCTGAGGAACTCTATCCTCTCCTCGAGCTCTTTATCTTCTTCCCCTATCTCGAGATAATCACTTACGCTTTTCTGGTATTCCCTTTTCGCCGTAGTCTCAATACAGCTCGATAGGGTTGGGACAAGCTCAATCCGAATCACTCAATCTTCTCCTCAACCTGGGAAAGCACCTGGATGAGGGCCTGGGCGAACTTGGTGAATGCCTCGGAGTTGTAAAGCTCAATATCCCCCTTATCGCAGAGCCTGGCCAGCTCAGGGTCTAATGGCAGTTGGCCCAAAAGAGGCGCCTCCGCCGCCCTCGCCATCTCTTCCCCCTTACTCCTCCCGAAAATCTCCAGCCTCTCTCCGGTGTCTGGCTGAAGGAGGTAGCTCATATTCTCCACCACACCTAAAATAGGGATGCTCATTTTGTTACTCATTTGGATTGCCTTCCTCACCACCATCGCCGCCAGTTCCTGAGGACTAAAGACGATGACCACCCCCGATATGGGGAGCGACTGCATCACAGTGAGGGGAGCATCGGCGGTGCCCGGGGGGAGGTCTACCACAAGATAGTCCAGCTTGCCCCAGAGCACATCCCCCCAAAACTGCTGGATTGCCTTGCTGATAAGAGGCCCCCTCCAGATAACGGCATCGTCCTCATGAGGAAGGAGAAGGTTTATGGACATGATCTCAATGCCAGACCTGGACATCACCGGCATGATCCCTGTGTCGCTGCCACCAGGGTGAACGCTCATGCCAAACATCATGGGGATACTGGGCCCGGTGATGTCAGCATCAAGGATACCCACCTCACTACCCTCGCGCTTCAGGCCAATGGCGGTGAGGCCTGCCACCAGAGACTTCCCCACCCCCCCCTTGCCGCTCATCACCGCGATGATGTGGCCAATCTGGTTGAGCTCCTTGGGCTCGGCCTCCACGAAATCTATCATTACTTCATTTATCCCTAGAAGCTCCTTGATGACGCTCTGTCCCTTAGCTTTGATCCAGTCCATGGTGTAAGGATCCAGGGCAGTTGATGCCAGAGAGACCCTCACCCTATCGCCTGTAACCTCGATTCCTCGAACCAGATTGAGCTGCATCAGGTTGCGCCCGACCTCAGGGACAAGCACCTGGCCCAGCGCTTCCTTAACTTCCTCCTCTAAAGGCATATCTCCTCCTTACATCGCCTTTTCATATCAAGCTAGTGCAGACGCTCCACTAAATTAGGCAGCTTACCCTTAAGATATAAGAGCATCGCCTCATAGATGTTCTTGACATCGGTTAGGATGGGCTCGATGCCGTAGCTCTTCATAGCCTCGTAGGCCCCCCAGCCCATGCCTCCAGCGAAGAGCACTTGGCAGTCGGAGATGTCCTCGGCCAGGCTCTGGTGCCTGATCTCAGACCCTTCATCATAGCCATGCCGCTCTCCAGGGGCAAGCTTGGGCGACCGGTGAGCGGCAAAGATATGATGCCCGGCTTTGGGCCTGGTCTCCTTATCGACTATTCTGCCTTCCTCCACGGTGAGCACCACATAGTAAGGCGCCCTGCCGAAGTGCTGGCTTATGTTAATCTTATTATCCGATACGGCTGCTATCTTCATGCTCTCTCCCTCTCGCGGTCAGGCAACTCCATGGGGCACATAAATACAGCCAGGGTCTTCCTCGAGATAATCGCCATAATGGAAATAGGCCCGTGCCCTGCAACCACCGCAGATATTTTTGTATTCACAAGCCCCGCACCTGCCTTTAAGCCTGTCAAAGTCCCTCAAATTCTCGAAAACCTCGGAGTTCTCCCATATCTCTTTAAAATCCCTTTCCCTTATATTCCCAGCGCTTATCGGAAGATGATCACAGGGATAAACATTGCCAAGGTGAGAGACAAAGACGAAGCTTATCCCAGCGGAGCATCCCCTAGCAACCCTCCATTCGCCGCGTACGACCTCGCCGAAGAACCTCAGATACTGTGGGGCACAGGTTGCAGCTATCTCCATCTTCGCCTCCCTCCTCCTTTGAGAAAGCCAGACCAGTGCCTCCTCATACTCCTCAGGGGACAGCATATAGTCCTCCGGGAAGCCCTTTGTTGGAACAAGGAAGAAGACATGCCATGCGTCCACCCCGAGCTCCTGGACAAACTCAAGCAGAGATGGCATCGAATCTTTATTTGATTTTGTAATCACCGAATTCACCTGGAGCCTCAAGCCCTCTTCCTTACAGAGTTTGATCGCCCTTACCGCAAGATCAAATTCACCACGAAGAGAATTATGAACCTCTGCTGACGCTCCATCCAGGTCAACACATGCGGTGTAAATACCCGTTTTCTTCATTAACTCAGCCACCCTCTTTGTAAGGAGGATCCCGTTTGTTGGAAGACCTACTGGCAGTCCCCTTTTTCCGGCGTATTCAGCAAGCTCGAATATGTCGTCTCTCAATAAAGGCTCCCCTCCGGTGAAGAGCACTATTGGTCTCGCAAATGAGGAGACATTATCTAGTAACGCTTTCTCCTCATCAAGGGTCAGCTCTCCGCCCTCCTCCTCTATGGCGTAGGCGGAACAATAGCGACACGGAGGAACCATATTGCACTTTTTAGTCACCTCCAAGCAAAGCACCCTTAAAGCGGCCAATCTCGCCTCCTTTTTTTATTTACTCAAAGCCGTGGAAACCCTTTGCCAAAGCATCTTTATCTCCTGGGAGATCCTGTCCTCGCGGTATTCCACCACAGGCACCCCCTGGACCAGGGCCTCGATGACCACATTATCGAAGGGGATTTTGGATATAACCTCTAACCCATAATTATAACAATAGCCTTCAATCCAGCGGGTGTTCTCTTCATTCAGGTCATACTTGTTGATGCAGACCACAGAAGGAACACCGAAGTGGTGGCAGACGCCGATAATGCGGTCAAGGTCATGCATCCCCGAAAGCGTTGGCTCGGTGACCAGGAGGGCAAGGCTTGCCCCAGATAGGGAAGCGATGACCGGACAGCCGATGCCCGGGGGGCCATCGCTCAGGATATAGGAAAGCCCCTGCTTTTCAGCAATGAGCCTTGCATTCTGCCTGACCACTGTAACCAGCTTTCCGGAGTTCTCCTGGGCGATCCCGAGTCTGGCGTGAACCATAGGCCCATATTTGGTATCTGAGATGAACCACCTCCCCGCCAGGTTATCCTCCATAACGATGGCCTCCTCAGGACAGACATAAAAGCAGAGGCCACAGCCCTCGCAGGAGGTTGGGTCAACCGTAAAATCTGTTATCGCCTCAAAGCGGCAGGCATCCTGGCAGAGCCCACACTGGGTGCATCTCTCCTCATCGATGACCGCGATCTTCCCGCCCCAGAACTCCTCAGCCTCTCTGGAAACAGGCTTAAGCAGCAAATAAAGGTCGGCGGCATCCACATCGCAGTCGGCCATAACCTTACCCTGGGCTAAAGCGGCAAAGGAGGCCAATATAGTGGTCTTCCCCGTCCCTCCCTTACCGCTCAGGACTACAAGCTCTTTCATCTTATCGAGCCTCCTGTTGATACCTGCATAATACCCTGAAAGAGGGCGATAAAGGCATCACGCCACTCAGGCATCCCTTCCACCAATGGAATCCCCTTAGAGTAGAGCTGGGCAATCTGTATATCCAGTGGAATCTGGAGCAAGATTGGGATACCCTCTTTCAGGCAATATTCCTCAACCTTGTTATCTCCCACCCCGGCACGGTTTATAACCACCCCACAGGGGATATCCAGTTTTCTGGTAACCTCCACTGCTAAAGCCAGGTCATTGAGGCCAAAGGGGGTGGGCTCGGTCACCAATAGGCAGAAATCACTCCCTCTTACCGCTTCCACCATCGGGCAAGAGGTTCCGGGACAAACATCGACGATCGCCACCCTCTTTGGGTCGATATGCCCCTTCACCCTCCTGATTACGGGAGGGGCTACAGCAAGGCCGATGGTCAGCCTGCCCTGAACAAACCCGACCTCGCCCGAATAGCCCACCTCCGCTACCCCCAGCTCCCTTTCCACCTCGGAGATGGCATCCTCAGGACAGATGTAAGAGCAGACACCACAGCCGTGGCAAAGCTCAGGAAATACCAGAACCCTGTTTTTCAATACTGCTATGGCATTAAAGGTGCAGGCCTCAGAGCATTTACCACAGAAGGTGCACCTCGCTTCATCGACCTGGGGTATAGGGATGGAAACCGTCTCCTGGCGCTCGATAACAGGCTTGAGGAAGATGTGGGCATTTGGCTCCTCCACATCACAGTCCAGAAATTGCACCCCAACCTGATTCTTCAGTGAAAGGGCCAAATTTGTGGCGACCAGAGTCTTTCCCGTGCCTCCCTTTCCGCTGGCAACAGTGATAATCATCTAGCCTCTCACCATCTTCGCCCCACACTGGGGACAGGTTATGTTGTAGCAAGGTGTCCCCACCTGGTGGGGGGCACTTGCGCCGCAGTTGGGACAAACACAGCCCCCCCCAGGGCCTGCTCCGGGTTGCGTCCCTCCCATCCTGCCCCTGCCACCACCTCTTCCTCCGCCTCCGCCTCCACCACCTCTTCCTGTTCCTGGCCCACCACCACCGGGTGGGCCGGTTCCGTCTCCTCTAGGCATAAGAAAACCTCCTCAAGACCAATAAAGCCAATGACTCCCTTGCCTCAGGCGCCCTAGTAAGGGAGATTGCAGACACCAGAGTTACAGGTAGGACAGGTCATCTCTGGGATTTCGCTTGAGCTTGAGCTAAAGAAACTCGAGAAAAGCTTTCGGGGATTCCCCACCCGACACTTGGGGCAGTTCAGTTTAGAGCCGTCCTCGCCCATGGCTTGGCGAACCTCAAACTTCTCTCCGCACTGCACACACTGGTATTCATAGATCGGCATAAAAAACCTCCTACAGCAAGCCTCACATTGCTTGGTATTGCGTCCGTTTAGCTCCTTATTTCCCTTTCCCCCCCAGCTCCTCAATGCGGCGCTGAATAGCCTCCAGTTGCTCCATCAGCATCTCGGTCTGGCCCTTTAGCATCTCTACTTCCTGTTCCGGGCTTGGGGCCTGAGGGGCAGGTCCTGCCGGGGGCATCACCATTCCGGGACTCATTCCAGGCCCTATTCCCATACCGCGACCCATCCCTCTACCCATGCCTCGTCCCATTCCCATGCCAGACCCCATACCACCGCCGGCGCCGAAGTGAGCGCTAACGCTGGGCTGGGCTGCGGCCTGAAGCCTTCCTGTCTTATATGCCTCGATAGCATCCTGAACCCTTCCGGAAACCCCGGTTATCACCTGAACCCCGGCTGCCGAAAGCGTTTGATAGGCGTTGGGGCCGCAGTTGCCGGTAAGCACAATCTGGGCACCCTTACTAGCAATCATCTGGGCGGTGGAGATGCCCGCACCACCAGCAGCCATCATGCTAGGGTTTTCAAAGGCTTCAGACTCCATTGTATCCGGGTCTACGATGACAAAATAGGGGCATCTCCCAAAGCGGGGCTCAACCTCGGCATCAATGCCGGGAGCTGTCGCCGATACTGCAATCCTCATAGATTACCCCTCCGCTTCCAGCCCGCTTATCCTGGCCTCGATCTGCCCCAGTTGCTCCTTTACCGCCTCAGCCTCGCTCCTCAAGAGATCGAGCTCCTGCTCACGGGTCATCTGCGGTGCGTAGGGTGCTGCCCCTGGACTATATCCCGCTCCATAGTAAGGCGATGCTCCCGGAGGAGCATACCCCCCGTAGTAAGGCATACCTACAGGGCTACCGTAAGGGGCATAGCCTCCATAATAGGGATAAGGAGCCTGTTGGTAAGGTGGAACCATCCTTCCTCTATAAGCCGCACCTATCCCCCAAGAGCTGCAAAAGCCCATTCCCCTTCCAGTCATTGGGCCCATCCCTCGTGGCCCTGTCCCATCAAATCCTGGCATAATTCACCTCCTCTTTCAAAATCATTACCCTTCCGCTTCCAGCTCACCTATCCTGGCCTCGATCTGCTCAAGCTGCCCCTTCACTGCCTGTGCCTCACTCCTAAGGAAATCGAGCTCCTGCTCCCTGGTCATCTGCGGTGC
>DAOWNJ010000090.1 GCA_030642645.1 Dehalococcoidia bacterium
CAGTCGCCACACCTCTCCCCCTCATGACCAACGACGGCGCGAAAGTATCGGATCATATCATAGCCGGGGACAACGATAAGGGGCAGATCCGCCGACTTGGCGTAGGTCTGCATTGACTCAAGGCGACGCCGGTGCTCGGTGAAGGGGTGAATATTAGGGTTATACCAGAAGGCGGTTACCTCAAACCCCTCTTCTTTAAGGCGCTTCACCGAATAGATGGCGCACGGTGCACAACAGCAATGAAGGAGCATAGAGGTCATTTCTCACCCACAATGTCATCGAGAATGTAGCAAAAGACAACAAACACAAGCCCCGAGATACAATAACAACCAGGTCAAAAAAGGCTTGTCTGTGGTGGTCGCTTCCCGTATGGGATGCCAAGGTGCTCATAGGCAAAGCGTGTCGCCACCCTGCCCCTCGGGGTCCTCTCAAGATACCCAAGCTGCAATAGATACGGCTCACAGACATCCATTATTGTATCCGCCTCCTCGCTTATAGAGGCAGCGATGGTGTCAAGCCCCACGGGGCCGCCATCGAACTTCTCGATGATTGTTTGAAGTACCCTGTGGTCCAGCTCATCAAGCCCAATGGGGTCTATATCAAGCATACCAAGGGCATCCCTTGCCACATCCTCGGTTATCTCCCCATCAGCCATCACCTGGGCATAGTCTCGAACCCTCTTCAAGAGGCGGTTTGCCACCCTTGGTGTCCCTCGGGCCCTGTGGGTGATCTCCCCCAGCCCCCCCTCATCCGCCTTCACCCCAAAGATGCGTGCCGACCGCTCCAGGACCCTCTCGATAGCCGGCTCATCATAGAAGTCGAGTCGATATACCGCCCCGAACCTGTCCCTTAAAGGAGGGCTGAGCATGGCAAACCTGGTTGTTGCCCCGATTATGGTGAAGCGGGGCAGGCTAAGCCTGATGCTCCTTGCCCCTGGCCCCTTCCCAATAACGATATTTATGGCGAAGTCCTCCATCGCCGGATATAAGACCTCCTCCACCACCCTGCTCAAGCGATGGACCTCATCGATGAACAGGACATCGTCCCTCTGGAGGTTGGTTAGGATGGCGGCGAGGTCGCCGGAACGCTCAATCGCCGGACCTGAGGTGGTCCTGATGTTCACCCCCATCTCGATGGCGATGATATTGGCCAGGGTGGTCTTGCCCAACCCCGGCGGCCCGTAGAGAAGGATGTGGTCCAGGGCATCCCCCCTCCCCTTGGCGGCGGCGATGGCTATTCGGAGGTTGTCCTTGACCTTGTCCTGCCCTATAAAGTCATCCAGGCGCCTGGGGCGAAGGCTGGTATCTAAAACGGTATCCTCTGGTCTGGGTTTCCCCGATGTTATCCGCTCCATATCCCTCGGGCTATTATACCCAAAGGGAACGACAATTGACACCCCCATAGGAGTATGGCATAATTGCCATAACTCTGCTAGCTAGATAACCGCTTAGCAATTGCAGATGCTGTCTTGAGGCAATTAAGAAGGCTTAAGCGCAGGGGGTGATGTATGTCCTATGCCAAGGCGCTACGCTGCCGAGAATGCGGGCGAGAGTATCCGCATGCTCCAATGAGCATATGTGAGGCTTGCTTCCGCCCCCTTGAGGTTATCTATGACTATGACGCCATCGCAAGGGTGATAAGCCGGGAGAGGATAGCCAGAGGCCCACTTACCATGTGGCGCTACCGTGACCTTCTCCCTGTTGAAAGCGAAGATGTGATCGACATCGATACTGGCTTTACCCCGCTCATCAAAGCCGATAACCTGGGGCGGGGGCTAGGGCTTGAGAAGCTTTATGTCAAAAATGATACCCTGAACCCAACATTTTCCTTCAAGGATCGAGTGGTATCGGTAGCGATCACCAAGGCAAGGGAGTTCGGCTTCGAGACCGCTGCCTGCGCTTCAACAGGAAACCTCGCCTGCAGTGTAGCCGCCTATGCCGCCAAGGCTGGCATGGAGGCATACGTCTTTATACCCGCTGACCTGGAGCAGGGCAAGATCGTAGGTGCTGCCATCTATGGGCCAAAGCTAATTGCTGTTGACGGGGTCTACGATGAGATCAGCCTCCTCTGCCGGGAGCTTGTCGAGAGATATAAATGGGCTTTCGTCAACATAAATATCCGAGCCTACTATTCAGAGGGGGCGAAGACCCTGGGATATGAGGTTGCCGAGCAGCTTGGCTGGCGTGCCCCTGAGCATGTCATTGTCCCTGTTGCCTCGGGCTCCCTCCATAGCAAGGTGTGGAAGGGGCTCAATGAGTTCGCCTCCCTGGGCCTCATCGGCCCAGTAAAGACCAGGGTTCATGCGGCACAGCCCTCGGGATGCTCCCCGGTGGTCAACGCATTTGAGTCAGGAACCATGGAGGTGCTCCCGGTGAGGCCAAACACCATCTGCAAGTCCCTTGCTATTGGGAACCCCGCCGAAGGCTATTATGCCCTCAAGACCCTTAAGGAATCGAGAGGGGTTGCCATTGGCGTTAGCGATGAAGAGCTCGTCGATGGGATGAAGCTCCTCGCCGAGACCGAGGGGATATTCGCCGAGACCACCGGGGGCGTGGTAATTGCAGCGCTTAGAAAGCTTGTCGCCTCAGGGGTGATAAAGAGGGATGAGACGACCGTTGCCTATATCACAGGATGCGGCCTCAAGACCCAGGAGGCGGTGATGGACAAGCTACCCCCAAGGCTCAACATCCAGCCCTCAATAGGCTCCTTTGAGCAGGCGCTCAGGGAGAGTTCACTGCAAAAAGGATAAGGAGGAGGAGATGGCGAAAAGAAGGGTAATGTTCACCTTCCCCCAGGAGCTCATCACCCAGCCTATAATCTACAATCTAGGGCTGCAGTTCAAGGTGATAACCAATATCCGCCGTGCCGACGTAGCCGAGGACAGGGGGTGGGTGGTTCTTGAGCTTGAGGGTGCCCAGGAGGATATAGATAAAGGGATAGCCTGGGTCAGCGAGACTGGGGTGAGGGTTGACCCCATCGGTGGCGACGTCATTGAGGGGTGAGCTTTGATACTGGAGGCTAAAGGTCTCAGTCTAATCCTGGATGGGAACAGGGTAATAGATGGCCTCGACCTTGAGGTTGAGGCCGGTGGAATCCACAGCATCCTCGGGGTGAATGGCACCGGCAAGAGCACCCTGGCATACATTCTAATGGGGCTCTATAGGCCAAGCGGGGGCAACATTGCCTTTGAGGGAAGGGATATAACCGCGGCGACCACCACTGAGAGGGCAAAGATGGGGATAACCCTCGCCTGGCAGGAGCCAGCGAAGTTTGAGGGGCTGATGGTTGAGGAGTACATCAGCATAGGAAGCAGCAATACAGACATAGGGGAATACCTAAATATGGTGGGGCTATCCAATCGCTATCTGGACAGGATGGCCGATGATAAACTCAGCGGTGGAGAGAGGAAGAGGATCGAGCTTGCATCAGTCCTGGCGATGGAGCCTAAGCTTGCCATCCTCGATGAGCCTGATTCAGGGATAGACATCCCGTCAGTCCCCTTTATTATTGAGGCGATAAGAGAGATAAACAGGAGAGGCTCTTCAGTCCTTCTCATCACCCATAGCGAGGAGGTGGCAGGGATAGCGGATCGGACATCAATTATATGCGCCGGGAGGATAATCAAGACCGGAAGGCCTGAGGAAGCCTGCCAATACTTCAAGGAACATTGCAGGGAATGCGACCATATAAACCTGCCCGATCCGGGGATATAGGGATGTTTGAGCGAGAGTATAGGGGACTAATTGAGGCCTATGAAAAGGCCGGTGGAGAGCCCGATGCCCTGAAGAGCAGGGAAATAGGTAATGTTGTAATCCATAATAATAAAGTCCTCAGCGCTAACGAGTGTGAAGGGATAAGGGTAGAGACAGAGGAGACAGAAACCGGTGTTAATATCCACTTTCTGGTAGAGGAAGGGGCAAAGATAAAGCATCCGGTTCATATGTGCTTTGGCATTCTACCCAGGGAGGGGCTTCAGGAGATCGTAATGAGGATTTCGGTCAAGCCAGATGCCGAGGTGGAGGTTATAGCCCACTGTATTTTCCCAAACGCAGTCCATGTAGTCCACAGGATGGATGCAAATGTCGATATAGGAGAAAATGCAAGGTTCCGCTATCAAGAGACGCACTATCATGGGGAGGATGGGGGGATAGAGGTGATCCCCAGGGCAAAGGTCAGGGTTGGGAGAGGCGCAACCTATGAGAATACATTCTCACTTATCAAAGGGAGGGTTGGAAGGCTTGACATCGACTACGATGTAGCCTGCGATGAGAGGAGCATTACCGAGCTTGTTGCCAAGGTATATGGCAAGGGTGAGGACGATATAAGGATAGCGGACAGAATGCACCTTGATGGTGATGGGG
>DAOWNJ010000075.1 GCA_030642645.1 Dehalococcoidia bacterium
AATTGTGGGGGTGACGTATCTTGTCTTTACTTCCTAGACCTGAAGTGGCGACTATGGCAGTCTGTCTGCATGGCGGTGTTGACTACGCCGAGCTGGAAGCGCTGGGTATCACTTCCCAGAAGGCTATAGACTTCAGCGCTAATCTAAACCCCTTCGGCCCGCCACCGGGCATAGAGGAAGCTATGAGCAAGATGGACATCGCCCATTACCCCGACTCCGAGGCTACCTGCCTGAGGCGGTTCCTGGCTGAGAGGCTGGGGCTAAAGGCGGAAAACATCCTGGTTGGCAGCGGTTCCACTGAGCTCATACGCCTCGCTTCCCTTGCCTACTTCGGTCGGGGAGACCGGGTTCTCATCATCGAACCCACCTTCGGCGAGTACGAGGTTGCCTGTCACATTGCCGGAGCATCCATCATCAAGCAGCAACTCTCAGCAGAAAACAGCTTCCAGCTAAAGATAGGGGAGACAATTGAACTGATCCAGAAACACCACCCCAAAGGTATCTTCGTCGGCAATCCCAATAACCCCACTGGGCAGTATCTCTCGCGCTCGAAGTTCAAAAAGCTTCTGGATGCCAGCAAAGATTCTCTTATGGTTTTGGACGAGGCCTACATCACCTTTGTGAATAATGCATGGTCTTCCCTGGACATGATTGAGGGGAACAACCTGCTTATCCTGCGCTCTATGACCAAGGACTACGCCCTGGCCGGGCTGCGCCTGGGCTACGGTGTGGCGAGGGGAGGAGATCATTGATACCCTGCGCCGCATCCGCCCGCCGTGGAATGTTAATTCAGTAGCCCAGCAGGCCGGGGTTATTGCTTTGAAAGAGGTGGGATACCTGAAGCGATGCCAGACTGAGCTCGGAGAGGCAAGGGACTATCTTGTAGCCGAGCTCTCCCGCCTTGGCCTGCCGCCACTTCCCACAGATGCAAACTTCTTTCTGGTCGAGGTGGGCGATGCCGCAGCATTTCGTCGTAATTTGCTTGAGCATAAAATCCTGGTGCGGGACTGCACCTCTTTTGGCCTGCCCCGGTATATTCGCATCGCAGCCCGCACCCTGCCCGAGTGCCGTAGGTTGGTCTCCGCCATTGAAGAAATGAGGGATGGAGGGCGAGATGCAGGCTAAAACCTTAATGATCCAGGGAACCGCCTCATCGGTGGGCAAGAGCGTTCTGGTAACCGCCCTGTGCCGTATCTTCAGGCAGGACGGCCTCTCCGTTGCCCCCTTTAAGGCACAGAATATGGCGCTTAATTCCTTCGTCACCCGGGATGGTGGGGAGATAGGGCGGGCCCAGGTAGTGCAGGCGGAGGCAGCGGGGATCGAGCCCACAGTGGACATGAACCCGGTGCTTCTTAAGCCGGAGGCAGATGCCAGGTCTCAGGTAATCGTACGAGGCAAGGTGGCAAAGAGCATATCCGCCGATAGGTATTATCGTTACACTCCCTATTTGCTGAAGGTAATAGAAAGCTCGCTCAGTCGCCTCTGTTCCACATGCGACATAGTAGTCATTGAGGGAGCAGGGAGCCCGGCGGAGATAAACCTGAAGTCGAGAGAGATAGTCAACATGCGGGTGGCCAGGATGGCCCATGCCCCTGTTCTTCTATTAGGGGACATTGACAGGGGAGGGGTCTTCGCCTCCCTGGTGGGAACCCTGGAACTACTGGAAGACGACGAGCGTAACTATATTAAGGGCTTCATTATTAACAAGTTCCGCGGCGACCTGAAGCTGCTCGAGCTTGGGCTCAAGCTTCTCGAGAAGCGCACCGAAAGGCCTGTCCTCGGCGTGGTGCCCTACTTCAGAGGCATCACTATCGCCCAGGAGGACTCGGTCTACCTTGAGGAGAGGGTGGAAAGCCCGCCGAAGGCGGATCTGGATATTGCCATCATCTACCTCCCCCATATCTCCAATTACGATGATTTCGACCCTCTGGAGGAGGACTGTCAGGTACGCTATATAGCTCACCCCTCTGAGCTGGGCGCTCCTGACCTCATCATCCTGCCCGGCACCAAGAGCACCGTCAGCGACCTTCTCCACCTGTGGCGATCAGGGCTGGGCGAGAATATTATTCAGCAGACGAGAAACGGGACACCCGTGATGGGTATCTGCGGCGGCTATCAGATGCTTGGGAGAAGCATCCACGACCCCAATGGGGTGGAGTCGGCGGAGAATGAGGTTCTGGGATTGGGGCTGCTGGATATGGTAACAACCTTTGCTCCAGAGAAATCAACCACCCAGGTAAGGGCGCGCGTAGTGACCGGGCTGGGAATGCTTGAAGGGATTGAGGGACAGGAAATCATGGGCTATGAGATACACATGGGGCGGACTATGTGCGATGGCAATATAAACGCCTTCCATGTCTTTGAAACTCCGCAGGGCGAGGTTGACCGCTTCGATGGCACGCTCAATGCTCAGGGCACGGTGCTGGGAACCTATCTGCATGGCCTGTTCCATAACCCTGACTTGAGGCAAGTCCTGCTTAATTTCTTGCGGCGACGTCGCGGACTGCCTGAGAAGTGGGGTGAAGCGGCAATGGAAAAGGAGCAGCAATATGACAGACTGGCAGAGTTGGTGCGCCGCAGCCTTGACATGACTGCCATCTATGGAATATTGGAGCAGGGCATCAAATAAAGGTTAGGAGGGCGACCTCGATGAATAATTCTTTACCACAGATATTAAAGAGGATAGGGCCTCTGGACGAGGAGGCGATGAGGATAGCTCAGGTTCGCCATGATGAATTGACCAAACCTAAGGGAAGCCTAGGGCGGCTGGAGGAGCTATCGATTAGGATAGCCGGCATTAAGGGTGAGGTATTCCCCAGTCTTGAGCATAAGGCTATCGTAGTCATGGCTGCTGACCACGGCGTGGTGGCTGAAGGAGTAAGCGCCTATTCCCAGGAGGTCACCAGGCAGATGGTCTTCAACTTTCTTGGTGGCGGTGCCGGCATAAATGTTTTAGCCCACCATGTGGGGGCACGGGTGATAGTTGTTGATATGGGGGTGATGGGGGGATTTGAGCCTCACCCTTCGCTTGTCTGCAAGATGATAGACTTCGGCACACGGAACATGACCCGAGGCCCTGCCATGACCCGCCAGCAGGCACTAGATGCTGTGGAGGCGGGGATCGCTGTATTTGAAGCAGAGGTTACCCACGGACTCGATATCGTGGGCACCGGTGATATGGGGATCGGCAATACAACTGCCTCAAGCGCCATTTGTGCTGCTATCACACGCAAGCCGGTAATCGAAGTTACGGGACAGGGCACCGGCATCGATGACAGGCAACTGGCATACAAGGTGAAGGTCATCGAGCGTGCATTAGCCCTTAACCAGCCTGACACGAACGATGCCCTCGATGTCCTATCTAAGGTGGGTGGGTTTGAGATCGGGGGATTGACGGGGGTGATTCTGGCTGCTGCTGCGCATCGCATCCCTGTTGTTATCGATGGCTTCATCTCCGGGGCTGCCGCCCTCATTGCCGTGGGGCTCTCCCCGGTGGCGAAAGACTACCTCATTGCTGCCCATATCTCGGCTGAGGCAGGCCACAGTACGTTGCTCAACCACCTTGGGCTGGCCCCTCTCCTCAACCTCAATATGCGCCTGGGTGAGGGCACCGGGGCTGCCCTGGGCATTTCCCTCGCCGAAGCGGCAGTGAGCATATTAAGGGAGATGGCTACCTTTGCTGAAGCAGGCGTCTCAAAGGCGGACTCTTTGTTAGTGGAGAATAGGGCAGAGGATTAAAAGGCTTGGGATTCTGGGCAGCACTCCGGTTTTTGACGGTGATCCCCTTCCGCGGCGAGCCCGGCTCCCGGGAACTGGGGCGTTCATTAAGTTACTTCCCCCTGGTGGGGCTGCTGCTGGGGGGAATGCTATTCGGTATTGACCGCGGACTGGGCCTGATTTTGCCCCCTGCGGTAGTGAATGCCCTGTTGATAGTTGCTATGATCGTGCTCACCGGGGCATTGCACCTTGATGGCTTTATTGATACTTGCGATAGCTTCGGCGGAGGTTCACCCCAGAGGAGGCTGGAGATCATGTCCGACAGCCAGGTTGGTGCCTTCGGGATAACTGGGGCCTGCTTGCTGCTTCTGGTTAAATACGCTGCCCTACTGTCCCTTCCCGACAACCTTCGGATGGCAACCCTTCTGCTTATGCCAACACTAAGCCGCTGGTTAATGGTCTTCGCTATTTTTGCCTTTCCATATGCTCGAAAAAACCAAGGGCTGGGGCAAGTCTTCAAGCAGCAGGTGACCTGGCAGAGGTTGACCATAGCAACCTTGATCACTATAGCGGTAGCAATCGCCCTGATGAGCTGGCAGGGTGCGGTGCTCATCGCTGGAGTATGGCTCATCATTCTTGGAGTCGCCTGCCTTTTGTGCTCTCGGCTGGGCGGGCTTACCGGTGATACCTATGGAACAATCAACGAGCTGGCTGAGGTTCTGGTTCTGATTTTGCTTCCCTTGGTGGCAGGTATTGGGTGGTTATCCCATGGCTAGGTTGCTTTTGGTAAGGCATGGTGAGACAGAGTGGAACAGGACAGGTCGCTATCAGGGGAACTCCGACATTAAGCTCAGTGTTATCGGGCTCCGGCAGGCGGAGAGGCTACGTGACCGTCTCTCTGGGCAAAGGTTAGACGCTGTTTACTCCAGCGACCTGAAAAGGGCCCTGCGCACCGCCCGGATTATTGCCTCAAAGCACAACCTGAGGGTAACACTCTGCAAAGAGCTACGTGAGACTGACTTCGGCAAGCTTGAGGGGTTGACCTTCGATGAGATAAAGCGCTATTACCCGGAGTGGGACGGCATGGATTCTAATGTAAGCATCCCCGGGGGCGAGAGCCTGAGCAACCTTGCCTCCCGAACTAAGCTATTTGTCTCTCGGCTGGTAGAACATTGTGATGATGAAACAATTTTGGTCGTAGCCCATGGCGGGTCATTACGGGTGCTGGTATGCACCCTCTTGGGGATTGGCATTGAACACTGGTGGCAAATTCGCTTTGACAGCGCCTCCCTTACTATAGTGGAAGGTTATCCTGATCAGACAGTGCTTTCGATATTAAACGACACCTCTCACCTGGAGGATCATAAAGCTTGAGCA
>DAOWNJ010000096.1 GCA_030642645.1 Dehalococcoidia bacterium
ATAGCTACTCCAGGGAGGAGCTGGCTGAATGGCTCCCCAGGATAAGGGACCTTGAAAGGGCGTCAGAGAAGACATTTGTATTTGCCAATAATCACTGGCGGGGGCAGGCGGTCGATACTATAAGGCAGCTCAGAATGATGTTTGACTGAACTCCTCTTGTTGCTTTCCTCCAAAGCGTAGTGTAAACTAATCTATCTTTTTATCAAAATAACGGCGAGTGTATAATACGATGGAAAGGCTTCGCAGAAGACTTGAGGAAGAAAAGGAAAGACTGACCAAGGAACTATCTCGGCTGAGGGAACTTCGCCTGGCTCGCGATCGTTGGGCTGAGACCAGAGGCTATGGGGATGAGAGGTCAGAGGATGCCACGAAGACCGTTGAGCTGGAGAAGGGGCTCGCCCTGGAGGAGAACCTCTCAAATCTCCTCGAGGAGGTCAACCATGCCCTGTATAAGTTTGAGGTAGGAACCTATGGCTTATGCGACCTCTGTGGCCAGCCCATAGACCCGGAAAGATTGGAGATACTCCCTCAGGCAAACCTTTGCGTTGCCTGTAAGGCTCATAAGGCGAAGAATGCAAGGGGTAGGCACCCTCGTTAACACATGGAGGAGCCATATTTCCTTCTATCTGGGCGCCTCCCTGGTGGTGATAGCGGATCAGGTCACCAAGTTCCTGGTCAGGTCAAATATGGTTCTGGGACAATCTATACCCACCGATGGCCCCATCAGGATCACCTATATCACCAATACCGGTGGGGCCTTTGGTATCCTCGCCGATCAGGGCTTCCTCATAGCCATCATCGCTATAATCGGGGTCAGCGCTATACTCTTGTTCTATCGATACCCTATGCTGAAGAGCAACCTGGTGAAGGTGGGGTTTGGTCTGGTTCTGGGTGGGGCGGTGGGGAATCTTATAGATCGGATTTACCTCAAGCATGTTATCGACTTCATCGATCTTGGGGCATGGCCGATATTCAACATCGCCGACTCAGCCATAGTGATCGGCGTTATCCTCCTTCTATACTTCTCCATTTTCCGAATGCGTAGTCAAAAAAGCTAGCCACACTTACCCGATAAATATGAATAGAAAGCTTGAGCTCTCTGTTGATGAAAAGGGGGTCCGCCTCGATGGATACCTCTCTAAAAGGCTAGGGGACTACTCCCGAGCCTACCTTCAGAGGCTGATCCGCGATGGGCTTGTGATGGTCAACGGGAAACTGGCGAAAGCGGGCCAGAGGCTCAGCCAAGGAGACCGGGTCCTCATCACCTTCCCCCCACCACCCCAAAGCGCCCTTGAGCCGGAGGAGATACCGCTATCCATCGTGTATGAGGACGATGACCTCCTGGTGGTTGATAAGCCGGCGGGGCTTCCCGTCCACCCCGCCCCTGGTCACCCCAACCATACCCTGGTCAATGCCATCTTATCTCACTCCATTGAAATTGGCGCTATCAAGGGCACGATGCGCCCTGGAATCGTTCATCGCCTGGACAAGGATACCTCAGGGCTGATGCTCGTCGCCAAAAACGAGAGGGCACAGGTGAGCCTCGCCCAACAGATCAAAGACCGCCTCATATTGAAGGGATACCTTATATTGGTCAAAGGTCATCTCTCCCCTGAGCGGGGTAGTATCGAAGCCCCCATTGGGAGGGACCCTCGAAATCGAAAACGCATGGCCGTTGTCTCCAGAGGCAGGGATGCCTTGACTCACTATCAGGTGATTAGCTACCCTGGCAACTACACCCTTCTCGAGGTAACACCCGAGACCGGACGCACCCACCAGATCAGGGTTCACCTCTCGGCTATCGGCCATCCTGTTGCTGGTGATTCACTCTATGGGGGGAGATCGCCTATATTGGGGAGGCAATTTGTCCATTCCCACCGCCTCGGCTTCACCCTCCCATCAAGTGGGGATTATGTGGAATTTGAATCGGAGCTACCACCAGACCTTAAGGAGGCGCTGGAGCGCATCTCGCTATTGTAGCGCCTGGCACAAGAGGATAGAATGGTCAGGAAGGAAAGGCTGAAAATTCGACCTAGGAGGAAAAGATGGAGAGACAGCGAACAAGTGGAATGGCGGTAGCCTCAATGGTCTGTGGCATTTGCGGTCTGGTTATCCCCTACGGTGGGTTTATTCTCAGCATACCATGCTTTTATAGCTGGAATACCAGCAGTAGTATGTTGTGGTGAGTCATTGCGATGAGAGACTCCGTTCGAGTCCGCTATGCCCCCAGCCCCACCGGGTTCCCCCATGTGGGCAATATAAGGACTGCCCTCTTCAACTGGCTGTTTGCCAGGAACATGGGTGGCAGCTTCATCGTTCGTATCGAGGATACCGATGTCGCCCGGATGGTTGATGGGGCGGTGGAGTCCATCCTCGATGGCCTCCGCTGGCTTGGATTGGACTGGGACGAGGGGCCAGAGGTCGGTGGAGAATATGGGCCATATTTTCAATCACAACGCCTGGGAATCTACCAGCCGATCGTCCAGAGGCTGGTTAGGGATGGGCACGCCTATCTATGCTACTGCTCACCGGAGCGGCTCGAGGAGATGCGCCTTGAACAAACGAGGAGGAAGGAGCCACCGGGATATGACCGCCGCTGTCGAAGCTTGAGCAATGAGGAGCGGGCGAGACTGGAGGATGAGGGAATAACCCCTGTTATTCGCTTCAAGACCCCGCTTGATGGCGAAACCAGGTTCAATGACCTCATCAAAGGGGAGGTTGCCTTCAAAAACAGCACCCTTGATGACTTCGTGCTCTTGAAGTCAGATGGCTACCCAACCTATCACCTCGCCAATGTAGTTGACGACCACCTTATGGCTATCTCTCATGTCCTCAGGGCTGATGAGTGGCTCGCCAGCACCCCACGCCATATCCTGCTGTATAATGCCCTTGGGTTTGAGCCACCCCAGTTCGCTCACCTCCCCATGATTTTGGGAAGCGATCGCTCCAAGCTATCCAAGAGGCATGGGGCAGTATCAATCACCGAATACCAGGATCAGGGATACCTCCCCGAGGCTATGGTGAACTTCCTCGCCCTTCTGGGGTGGTCCCTCGATGACAGGACTGAGCTGATGAGCAGGGAGGAGCTAGTAAAAAACTTCAACCTGGAGCGGATCAGCAGGACCAGCGCCATCTTCGACCTCAAGAAGCTCGACTGGATGAACGGTGTTTATATTCGCCAGTTGAGCCAGGATGAGCTTCTTGAGAGATTGATGCCATTTTTGGAGAGTGGCCTACCGACCTCAGTCGAGCGTCCCATATCGCTCGATTATGTGCGCAAGATTATCCCCCTCGTTCAGGAGAGGATGAGGACGCTCGGAGAGGGGGTCGAGCTTTACGACTTCTTCTTTATCAATCAGCCAGACTACGATGCCGAACTGCTCCTGGGCAAGACACTTGATAGGGAAAGGGCATCAGGGGCACTCGGTATTTCGCTTGACAGGCTGAGTGGCCTCGATAGCTTCGATTCTGAATCCCTTGAGGGTGTCCTCCGCCTCCTCTCATCGGAGCTTGGCTTGAAGACAGGGGAGTTCTTCGGTCTCATCAGGGTGGCAACAACCGGGCGCATCGCCGCCCCACCCCTCTTCCAGACGATGGCTGTCCTGGGGAGGGAGAGATGTCTCGGGCGGATTGAGGAGGCTACCCGACGCCTCTCCCGCCGAGGCCCGGAACAATAGGAGATGGCGATGGGCGCGACACCGACCCTCAGCGATATAAGAAGGCTCGACATCTCTCACCACGATGATATAGTCCGCGTTTACTCAGAGGCCTTCAGCGATGATGAGCCTCTTATGAGGCAGCTTCACCTGAGAAGGGACGAGTTGCCCAGCTTCTGGAAACGGACGTGCGCCCTCTTTCTTAGTGGAAGCATTCGGGGCCAAGCCAGGATATACGGCCTCTTTGAGGAGGGCAGGCTTCAGTCATGCGCTATGGTCTCGGACGATAAATGGATACCTCGGCTGGGCGCCCTGTGGGAGATGGTGACGAAATACCGTAGGGCATTGGGTATGCGAGAGCTAATGGCTTTCATGCGCTACTCCCTGGAACAGCCTCTCAAGACATGCCCTCCCCATTCGTGCATCAGGCTGCATGCCCTGGCCTGTGCCCACGGGGCGCGGGGGAGGGGGTTAGGGACGGTGATGCTAGGATTTCTCA
>DAOWNJ010000141.1 GCA_030642645.1 Dehalococcoidia bacterium
AGGGACGGATATATACCGACGGGGGTCGGGTTCTGACCGTGGTGGCGATGGGGGAGACGATTGCCAGGGCGCGGGAAAGGGTGTATCTTAACCTACCGCGCATCCAATTTGATGGCTGCTACTACCGAAAGGACATAGCGGTGGAATAGAAAGAAGGAGGTATAGAAATCAACTTTCTGTCGTCAGTGCCATCATTTGTTAGCGATATTTCGAAGCGATGAGGGGGAATGGTATGCCACTTGTCAGTGTTATTATGGGGAGCGAATCGGACAGGCCGTTACTCGAGCCGGCGATGGATATACTTGATGAGCTTGGCATTGAATATGAGGTCTCGGTCATATCCGCCCATCGAAACCCGGAGAAGACAAGGGAGTATGGCCTGAATGCTCAAGGGCGAGGGATCGAGGTTATAATCGCCGGGGCCGGCGGCGCAGCTCACCTCCCCGGTGTGCTTGCTAGCTGGACAACGATACCTGTTATTGGTGTTCCGATACCATCGGGGGAGCTCAAAGGGCTCGATGCCCTCCTCTCGATGGTCCAGATGCCCTCCGGGGTGCCGGTGGCCTGTGTTGGCATCGGAGGAGCCAAGAACGCCGCCCTCCTTGCTGCCGAGATTTTGGGGCTAAAGCACGAGAGGGTAAAAGAGGCATACGAAAGATACAGGATAACACAGCAACCGTGAGCAGAAAAAGACCAAAACTGGATGTGATCAAATTAACGAAACCTTTGTGTTGTATCTGTGGCAAGCCGATAGAGAGGGAGTGGTATCGCTTATCTCCAGGGCGCATAGCACACTATGAATGTGTAGATAAAAAGAATATCGAAGGGATGAGAAAGGCTTATGGAATTACTGGGCAAACTCTAAATCCCAATGAGGTGGATAAATGATCGAGAGATATTCTAGACCACAGATGAAGAAGGTATGGTCGGACGGGTCCAAGTTCGACAAATGGCTAAGGGTCGAGATAGCCGTCTCGGAGGCATGGGTGGAGCTTGGGGCTATCCCGAAGGAGGCCCTCACAAAGATAAAGGCAGCCCGCTTTGACCTAGCGAGGATTGACGAGATACTTAAAGTCACCCACCACGATATGACCGCATTCCTTGGCTCAGTGGCCGAGAGCCTTGGGGATGAGTCTCGCTTTGTCCACCTTGGTCTCACCTCCTCTGATGTAATGGATACAGCACTGAGCCTCCAGATGGTGGAGGCGGCAAGCATCCTCGAAAAGGACATTGATGAGCTCATCAGGGCGCTGGAGGCAAAGGCAGTCGAGCACAAGCATACCATAGTGATAGGGAGGACCCATGGCGTCCGCGCCGAGCCAACAACCTTCGGCCTGAAGCTTGCCCTATGGGTCGAGGAGATGAAGCGTAATAGATACAGGCTAGCTGAAGCAAGAAAGGTGGTCTCAGTGGGCAAAATATCAGGCGCTGTCGGGACATATGCCTCAGTCCCGCCGCAGGTTGAGAAGATAGCCTGCGGAAGGCTTGGGGTTGAGCAAGCGCCCTTATCAAGCCAGATATTGCAGCGCGACCGGCATGCCCAGTTTGTAACGACACTGGCGATAATCGCAAGCTCCCTTGAGAAGTTCGCCACCGAGATAAGGGGGCTTCAGCGAACAGAGATACTTGAGGTTGAGGAGCCATTTGAGCCGGGGCAGACCGGCTCATCGGCGATGCCCCACAAGAGGAACCCCGAGCTATGCGAGCGAGTCTGCGGCCTGTCGAGGCTCATCCGCGGGCACGCCCTGACCTCTATGGAGAACATCGCACTGTGGCATGAGAGGGACATCAGCCACTCCTCGGCGGAGCGCATAATCCTCCCCGACTCCTGCCTCGTCCTGGACTATATCCTTGATAAGTTCATATATATAATGAAGGGGCTGCAGGTCTATCCCGAGCGTATGAAGGAGAACCTGGAGATTACCAAGGGGCTCATCTTCTCGCAGCGGGTCCTCATCGCCCTCATCGAGAAGGGGCTCGTAAGGGACCAGGCATATGAGATTGTGCAGCGTAACTCGATGAAGGCGTGGAAGGAGAGGGTGAGCTTCCTCAGGCTTCTTGAGAAGGACCCTGATGTGAACAGTCGCCTGTCTGAGGGTGAGCTTGAGGGGCTCTTCGACTACGGGTATTACCTGAAGCATGTGGACGAGGCCTTTGAGCGGGTGGGGTTGGGGTGAGGGGGAGTGAGTGGGATGTCCAGACAAGTATTGCATAAGGGATTCCAGCATGTTTGATAC
>DAOWNJ010000050.1 GCA_030642645.1 Dehalococcoidia bacterium
AGGGAGAGGTGCCCCCTCGTCCAATCCAGTAACCACCTCCATCATGCTGCTCGGTTTGCTCGTTAAGCCTCTTTTCAAACTCCCTAATCAGCTCGTCAAGATCCATCTTATCAAACATGGCTTGCTCATCTTCGGTAAGGGTCATTCGGTTAAGGGGGTCTTTAAGCCATTCCAGTATCTGTTCTGAAATCTCGGCCGGGGCTTCTATCCCCTTGAAATACTCTTGAAAGGCAACATCATAATGGTCATAGTAGGCTTCACTCTTAACCAGTATCGCTCTTGCCAGATAATAGAATTCATCCAGGTTGGTGATACAACCCTTGGCAAGAGCCTCCATAAGGGTCATCCACTCAGTAATGGAAACTGGCACCTTCCTTTTCCTGAGGATATAGAAAAAGTCAGTAAACATATTTATCTCCGCCGAATAAAGAAAGTGTCGCCAATCCTGGTCATATAATTATTTACAAAGTAATCGTAATCTTGCTCTTTCTTCAGCAGGGTACCAATGAAGGGAACCTCCGAGGAGATTTTCCCATGGGCTATGCCTCCAGCCATGAGAGCCTGAATCCAGTCTATCAGTTCGCTGGTTGAGGGCTTCTTTCTGAACTCATCAATCTCCCTCAGTGAGTAAAAGGTCTTCATAGCCTCACGAAGAAGGCTATTCTTAATATCAGGGAAGTGCACCCTGACGATTTCCTCCATCAGTTGAAAGTCGGGGAATTCAATGTAGTGGAATATGCAACGCCGCAAGAAGGCGTCGGGGAGCTCTTTCTCAGCATTACTGGTGATAACTGTTATCGGCCGGTGGATGGCGCTAATGGTCTCATTGGTCTCTGGGATGTAGAAACTCATTTCGTCCAATTCATTGAGGAGGTCATTGGGGAACTCAATATCAGCCTTATCTATCTCATCGATGAGAAGCACCAACAGTTCAGAAGAAGCGAAGGCTTGTCCCAGTTTGCCCAGCTTTATATACTGCTTGATATCAGAAACATCCTTATCACCAAAGCGGCTATCATTAAGCCTTTGTACAGTATCATAAACATACAATCCCTCTTGAGCTTTGGTGGTTGATTTTATGTTCCAGACAATCAGCTTCTTCCCCAGCCCACGAGCAATACTATGAGCCAGCAGGGTTTTCCCTGTCCCCGGCTCTCCCCTGATTAATAAGGGTCTTGCTAAGGCGATACTTACATTAACCGCGTTTCTTAGAGGTTCAGAAGTAATATAATCAGACGAGCCCTTGAATTGGTCAAAACCATCACTATTCACTATTCAATCACCTCCTAAAAATTATTCTACCTGAGATGCCCAATTCGTTTTTGGCTCAGCAGGAAGGTGCTTTTGAAAACATGTAATTTCCGCCAGCAACAGTAAATTATACAGGGACTGAGGGCTAGAATCAAACAGGGCTAAAACTCGGTAGGGATATGAAGACTCTTTACTGCTGTGGAAACACCAGATTGAGGCAAACAAAAAGCCATAATGTTCAAATCGCAACAACACATAGCACTGGATGTTACGGCGCTGTTATGCTCCGTCTCGGGCAGCTACAAAACTAGCGAGACAGACCGAGATAAGGGTGTCTCGCCCCGCTGGCCTCCCAGCTCTGAAACACCGAGACATAACAGTCTCGCTCCTATCTCTTATGCAGGGATACGGTAGGCGTTGCGGTATTGGCGCAGTACGGTCATGGCGCTCTCGAGCGGCCTTCGCGATTCAACAAGCGGTTTGAAGATTTGTGTCAGGCGGCCCGCCCGCCTTTACCCGATTGCTATACCCAGATTAGAAGAGACGAGAGAGACTTGGACAAGGCGGTTCGAATACAGTTCTAGGGCTAGGTTGCGCAACATTTCATCGACTTGTTGCCATGAGGAGCGCAACATGCAGCGTTGCGCAACTTCAAATACAACCGCAACCTTTCGCAACCATCGCTAACACTGGCGATTGGGCAAGGAAATTCTCAAGTGCTATTTTCAGAATAAGAGCCTAAAACTTCGGTTTCCTTTTTCCCTAGTTAGTCAATGGTAACCCAAGTGAAGGTTTTGGAGAAGGTGATTGTGCTAAGCAGCCTTTGATTGTATAACCGTGTAGGGTGCTGGCAGTTAGTTCTTGCTTTTATCTTAAGTGGCCAGCCACATAGAAGTCGGCCGTCCCCGGCAGGGTCTTCTGCACTGTGGTTTTAAATGCCTCCGGCGTGGGCAGACAGCCTATTTTATTCCCTATCTCGGCTATTCTTTCTTTAGCAGGTCACTGAATATATCAGCGTGGTATCTTTCGTGGTCCCTTATCCGAGTAAGCAGCTTCTTCAGGTCAGGGTCTTTGATCTCCGTGGCGGCGCGGTCATAGCCACTAGCCACTTCCTGCTCAATTTTGATGTCGGCCCTGAGCATATCAGCGGTCCTGGTTGACCGATCGACCTCGGTGTGCTCGATTCTCGGGGTGCCCCCACTATCAACCATCTCCTCGGCGAGCCAGCCCAGATGCTGCATCTCGTTGATGGCCTGGTCCTCCATCTGCCTCTTGACTTCCATATTGGGCGTCAGATAAGAATGAAGCAGATACTGGAGGATGACAGTATACTCGTGCTCAATGCCCCAGTTGAGGATGTCGGTAACCTTATCCCGCTGACTGCCCCTCACATCCCTGGCCTCTTCTTTCTGCGCCTTGTCTACAAAGTGCATGAAATCCCCACGGTGTGATTCCTCATCAGACAGGATACGCTCCAACAACCGTTTGATTTTGGGATCGTCAATGAGCTTGATGTGCTCCCTGTAAAGGTTCATGCCATCTTCCTCCAGAAGCACATCGTTTCTCATCCAATCAGCTACTGCCTCGCCATCCATTCGCGTGCTTCCTCGCTCTAGGCTGGGAGTGCCACCCAGTTCGACTATGGTCTCGGCCAACCAGTCCAGGTGGCGCATTTCCTCTCTGGCGATTGCCTCGATCTCACAGGCCATCTCACCCTCGCCCATAGCATAGGCGTGGGTCAGGTACTGAATGATAGCAGCATGCTCGCCCTCGAGGTCCTGGTTCAGTAAGGCAATGATTCTATCTCTCTCCATTACTCCCTCCCAGACTTCAGTTATTTCCCTGTTGGCCGTCTATCATATATATTTGACTGCCATCTGCCCAGGGGAATACATGTTGCCTCTGGCGCAGGTCGCTTGGCTATCATATGCGAGCATTTTTACGCCTGACTCGGTGGGTTTACCATCAGGGCTAATGCACGCCATGTTCCTCTCCTATTTTGCCTAGAGCTTCCTCCTGCAGAGGTACCAGTCCACGCACTCGTAACCTTGCTTGAGCCTCTCATCAGCCATCTCCTGCGTGTTTGGTGGTGGCACAACTACCATATCCCCTGGTCTCCAGTTGGCTGGTGTGGCTACGCCATGGGCGTCGGTCGTCTGCAGGGCATCTACTATTCTCAGGATCTCATCCATATTCCTGCCGGTGGTCAGCGGGTAATAAAGTATCACCCGGATGATCTGCCTGGGGTCGATTATGAACACGCACCTGACGGTCTCGGTCCTACTCTGTCCGGGGTGGACCATGCCATAGCGCAAGGCAACCTCTTTGTTCAGGTCGGCGATGACGGGGAAAGGTATCCTTACCCCTGTTTTCTCCTCTACATTCCGCACCCAGGCAATATGCGAGCTTACACTGTCAACACTCAAGCCCAGAAGCTCCACCCCTCGCTTCTGCAGTTCGGGGTAGATCTCGGCAAAGGCAATAAACTCAGTGGTGCATACCGGGGTGAAATCCGCCGGGTGAGAGAAGAGAACCAGCCATCTCCCCTTGTAGTCCTCCAGCTTGAGCACCCCGTGAGTGGTAACCGCCTCAAAGTGTGGTGCTAGATCCCCTATTCGAGGCATACTAATTACTTGTTCCTTTGCCTCTTCCATTTCATACCTCCTTGCTATTTTTAGAAGATGAGAATCTCCCTCAAACTTCTATGCAGTTCTCCCATAGGCCATGTATATTGCAGTAGGCAAGGGCACAGAAAGCCTTGAATTCTGCCACCGGCACCTGAAACCTGATATTGGGGTTGGTGTAGCCTGGGGCAAAGGCAGACCTGCCCAGGGCAATAACCTGACCATCTTTCTTCACACCGAAGACCTCTATCCAGGCGATATGATGCTCTATGGTGTTGGGGTGAGGCACCTCCTTGCCCACCGTAACGTGGACAATATCTGCTCCAGCTTCCCCTTTACCCTTACCGACCTCGATAACCGGGATATGCTTTTCCTTCCCCTCGGCTTCCTGGCTTTTTAGTATATCTGCAAATCTCATTTTTTAGCCTCCTTACCTGTTCGTTTTTTGGAGAAGCCAAAGATATTTTGCCCCCTCCATTATCATATCACCTCCGCTCTGCATTAGCGCAACAGTGCCCTATCCTCTCAATCCCAAGCTGGTTAAGATGATTTATCAGCACTCCCCGCATGGTAGGGTCCACCGCATCAACAAGGTCCGTTTTTTCACTACCCCTAATTAAATATGAGTTATAGCTGGTGCCATCTTACTCTATCCTTTCGAAATCACTCTTGGCAGTCCCGCAGACGGGGCATACCCAGTCATCAGGTATTTCTTCAAAAGGCGTCCCCGGTTTTATGCTGCCATCGGGGTCGCCCAGTTCCGGGTCATAGACATAGCCACAGACCTTACACCTGTATTTTGGTGCTTTAATAGCTTCTACCTTTTTCTCCTCAATATAAGCCGGGGTGGTCTTGGGGGTGGTGCCCCGTTTGACCTGATGATAATAGGCGTAGGTCATAGGCTCGCCTTCTTTAAGGACATCCGCCCCCACAAGCTCTCTAATCAAGCTTATCTATGTCTCGGCCTGACTTGAAGCCAAAGTGACCGATGAAAGAGAGGGGTGTATCCTGGGAGAGGACTGATACTGCGTTTACTGGCCCATCCACATCAAAGACCCGGCCATACCTCTCTCACCTGAAGTGGTAGCGATTATCTGGATTGCCATCGAACCTGCTCAGGTTACCTGCGTGGTCCAGTTCTAAAATCTCCCCTCTTTCCCGTAATAGCTTAAGGTTGCGATAGACCGTTCCCAAGCTTATATTGGGTATCTCCTTTCTCACCTCATTGTATATCCAATCAGCTGTAGGATGGAAATATTATAAGTCTTTTTTTGCTTTGTCAAGAGGAAAATAGGGAGATTTTCGATGGTTGATGTAGCCTGTCCGTGATCGGCACCGTGATCACATTGTATCCCCTCTCTGCTAACCTCTCTATTGTCATCGATAGGGCATCTATATCATGGTTCAGGGGCGATACCAGGGTTATCGTCGCCGGCGGGGGGACATGCTCGATTGTCCCCATGAGCGCCCTCGCCAGGGGATGAACCTTTGCCGCATTCTCAAGCGTTATATACTCCATCCTGAGGATCTCGTAAAGCCTTCGTGAGGGGTTGGTGTGTGCATCCTCAAGCTGACCCATGGCTCTTCTCAGCCTCTTTACCTCCGGCGGCTGGAGGAACCTCTCCACGGCTTCAACCAATACCATGTTTTCCGCCAGCTCGAGTGCCTTTTTAACTGTCTCCCTGGGGTTTAATATCCTGGTCGAAGCCAGTACCTTCTCTTGATCATAGGCAGCAAGCGCTGCCGGGATAGCATCCCTCGCCAGGGTGAGGGCAGAGGTTATGAGGCTATACACCACCAGGTCAGCCTCCTCGGTGTCCCTTGCCGTTAGGTTAACGAGCAATATCGCCGCCTGTCCCTGAGCCTCAGCATATTCCTTCACCACAAGCTCTCGGAGCTTTACAGTATGCTTCCAGTCGATGTCCTTCAGCCTGTCGCCTGGCTGGTATGCTCGACTATTGTGGTATTCCACACCTCTCCCCACCCCTTTTGGTGCCGCTTGAGGGGGGAGGGTTACTGCTGTTGTCGCCGCCCCCGGCGCTGTCTGCTCCAGGTATTTCTTTGCCAGCCATTCAGCATACCTGGCTCTGGGGATAACGTATAGTTTGAGAGGCCCAAGTTCCTGCCCCACCTCGATAAGCCCCCATTGGTCGAGGATCGAGGCCTTAAAGGGGAGCTTCGATGGGCCTGAAAGCAGGGGGGAGATTGTCAAGCTTACCCTCACCTCCCCCCTTATGGTCAATACATCGGGGTCGAGGCGGGCCCAGGGATAAGGGGTGCTTAAGGAGAGACCAAGCGGCATCCTGGCCTTACTTTTTATATCTGCCTCCCTCTCAGCCGTTTCCCCGGCTATGACCCTGACGCTTATCTCAGATACCTCAAGGGGCTCTCTGCCGATTGCAACCATGATATAGCTGACCAATCCAATGAGATAGCACATTATGATTGCGCTTGCGATGGCCAATGTCGCGTTCCAGGCGATGATGGAGATAGCGAGCATCGCCAGGATGGCCCCGGCAAGGGCCTTGGTCGTCGTGGTGGCCCTTGTTCCTTCGGAGAAGCGGTGCGCCTGAGCGGGGGCCTGCTCCCTCAGTGCGCTATCCAGAAGGGGCAGTGCCGGGAGCAAGAAGAGCGCCGAGGCTACCGTTTCGACCAGTGGCTCCAGCATGAGTGGGAGGAGGAAGAGTATGGCAAGGGTCAGGCTCAGGTTCACCCCGGCCCTCGGTGGCCTCAAGATGGAGTATAGCCCCAGGAGAAGAAGGGCCATGGCTACCCAGGAGTAGAACGGCGGCGAGAGCACCGCTGCCGCCACAAGGGCAGTCACCAGGTATATCCTTGAGATCGTCCTTATTATGGTTGGCATTAAATTGTCTTGGGCACGGGGACCTCTTCTATGGCCTTGTTGATGAGAATCTCAGGGGTTACATCCTCCATCTCGGCCTCCGGCCTCAGTCTCATGCGGTGGGCAAGAGCCGGCTCAGCCAGCCTCTTGACATCGTCGGGGAGAACAAAATCCCTCTCCTCAAGATATGCCGCAGCCCTCGACCCCTTATACAGGGCTATGCTCGCCCTGGGGCTTGGCCCCCAAAGCACATCCTGGTGGTAGCGAAGCCTTCCCACCAGGGAGACGATGTAGTCCCTCACCTTCTCCGAGACATGGACACCCATGACCTCCCCTTGAAGCCTTAATAGCTCATCAGGGGCTGTTACCGCCTCTACATCGGGCCTCTCGAGGTAATCTATCTTCTCAATGACCTCCCTCTCCTCTTCCTCGCTGGGATAGGCGCTTAACGCCCGGAACATGAAGCGGTCAACCTGGACCTCGGTCAGGGGGTATGTCCCCTCAGCCCCATATGGAAGCTGGCTTGCGATTACCATAAATGGCCTGGGAAGGGGATG
>DAOWNJ010000008.1 GCA_030642645.1 Dehalococcoidia bacterium
CCCTCTTTTTTGGTATAATGTATAAAGGGTGAATCGGAGGAACAAATGTCAGGGCGAATGAGAAACGGCTTGATATACGTGTTTATACTTTTGGCTTTGGTGGGCCTTTTCTTCACCTTCTTCAAGCCATCCAGTGGGCCGGAAGAAGGCACCCTCGATGACCTGGTAGGGATGGCAAAAACTCACCAGATAGACACCATCGTTCAGCGGGGGGAGACCCTTACTGGAATGGATGGGGACACTGCTGTGATCAAGGCCTATTTCATTGGGACTACCTCAGAGCTTGAAGCCTACCTCAATGGGCATGGGGTGGACATGGGCGGGATAGTCCTCTCCCCTCAGCCATCTGGAGGCTTCAACTGGACTCAGCTTCTGATAAACCTGATACCCCTGGTACTGCTTGTTGTGCTCCTCATCTTCCTCTTCAGAAGGGCTCAGGGGGCTAACAATCAGGCGATGAGCTTTGGCCGCAGTAGGGCGCGCCTGTCCAGCGGCAGCAAGTCAACAGTTAAGTTCGATGATGTCGCCGGGGTGGATGAGGCTAAACTGGAGCTCCAGGAGGTGGTGGAGTTTCTCAAATACCCACAGAAGTTCCAGGCATTGGGGGCACGCATACCTCGTGGGGTTCTCCTCATCGGCCCACCGGGGACGGGGAAGACCCTCCTTGCCCGTGCCGTTGCCGGTGAGGCTGATGCCCCATTCTTCTCCATAAGCGGCAGTGAGTTTGTTGAGATGTTTGTCGGTGTTGGGGCATCCAGGGTGAGGGACCTCTTTGATCAGGCGAAAAGGAATGCGCCCAGTATCGTCTTCGTTGATGAGATCGATGCTGTTGGTCGCCATCGTGGTGCTGGTATTGGTGGTGGGCACGATGAGAGGGAGCAGACCCTCAACCAGATACTTGTTGAGATGGATGGCTTTGATACCAATACCAATGTGATCGTCATCTCAGCCACGAACCGACCCGATATACTTGACCCTGCCCTCCTTCGCCCCGGCCGCTTTGACCGAAGGGTTGTCCTGGACGAGCCGGATATCAAGGGAAGGAGGGCGATACTTGAGGTCCACTCAAAGGGCAAGCCATTCGAGTCAGGGGTTGACCTGGAGAAGATAGCCAGGCAGACCACTGGCTTCACCGGCGCTGACCTCGCTAACCTGATAAACGAGGCTGCTATCTTGGCGGCGAGGCGGGACAGGCAGGAGATCTCTACCCTGGACCTGGAGGAGGCGAGGGACCGCGTGATCTTCGGCCCGGAGAGGAAGAGCCGGGTAATAAGCCAGAAGGAGAAGGAGTTGACCGCCTACCACGAGGCAGGTCATGCCCTGGTGGCGAGGATGCTCCCCAATGCTGATGTGGTTCATAAGGTCTCGATAGTGGCCAGGGGGATGATGGGTGGCTATACCGAACAACTCCCTGCTGAAGACCGCCATTATAGTACCTGGGGTCAGTTAAATGATCTGCTGGCCACTTTAATGGGTGGACGGGTCGCTGAGGAGGTTGTATTTAATGAGGCGAGCAGCGGGGCTCAGAGCGACCTGGAGAAGGCCACCGCTATTATCCGCAAGATGGTTAAGGAGTGGGGCATGAGCGAGAGGCTCGGTCCCCGCACATTTGGCCGAAGGGAGGAGCTGGTCTTCCTGGGACGAACAGTCGACGAGCAGAAGGACTATGGCGATAAGATGGCCGATGCCATTGATGAGGAGATAGAGATGTTTACCCGCAAGGCCTACGATACGGCGAAGGATATAATAGCCGCCAACAGGGCAAGGCTGGACTGCATCGCAAGGGAGCTCATCTCAAAGGAGACCCTTGAGGGGGAGGAGCTGGAGAGGGTTTTCACCGAGCCGATACCCGAAGATGTGGCAATATCATCATAAAAACGAAGGTAAGAAGGATTGGGATAAAGAAAGGCCCCCGCCCTCAGGCGGGGGCCAGGGTTTATAGCCTCAGTAGATCACCTTCTCATCTATGAGGGCCTGTATCTCCTCCTGGCTCATTCCCAGGAGTTCGCCAAAGATATAGTTGTTGTGCTCGCCGAGGAGCGGACTGTGGCGACGGATCGTGGGCGGGGTAGCGGACATCTTCCAAGGCGCGTTTAGGGCGGTTGTTTTCCCAATCACTGGGTGAACCATCTCCATCGAGGGCCCCCTCTCCTTGAAATGGGGGTCCTGGTATAGCTCCGCATTACTGAGTGATGGGACTGCTGCCACCCCCGCCCTCTGGAGTATATCCATAGCCTCATAGTGGGTATGGTTTATCGTCCACTGAGAGACGAGCCTGTCGAGCTCCTCCTCGTTTTGCTTTCTTAAGAAGGCATCTTGAAACCTCTCTTCCCTTGTCCAGTCAGGGTTCCCGATGGCATCAACAAATGCCCTCCACTCATCATCGTTTGTAATGGCGATGCTTATCCACTTATCATCCCCCTTCGACCGATAGCAATTATGGGGGGCAAAGATGTCATCCCTGTTGCCGCGGCGGGTCTGCACCCTCCCGTTCATGGCATAGTCCATGAATACATCCCCGATGAGGGCGCTTATGACCTCTGAGGATGAGGCGTCTATGTGCTGACCCTTTCCGGTTCTCTTCCGATAGATCAAGGCGGCGATGATGGCAAAGGCATTTGTAGTTGAGCTGAGAAGGTCGATGCGTCCCGACTCGGCGAAGGGTGGGCCATCGGCGTAACCTGTGATCTCAGCAAGGCCGCTGAGGGCAGCAAAACAGGGGGCAAAGCCTCCATAGCTCCGCTCCGGCCCATCTGAGCCACGAGCTGAGGAGGAGAGGTAGATGATGTCCGGTCTCACCTCCCTTATCGCGTCATAGCCAAGCCCAAGCCTCTCCATTACCCCGGGACGGTTGTTTTGCACCAGCACATCTGAGGCCTTGGCCAACCCCTTCGCCACCCCTGCCGCCTTTGGATGGGTGAGGTCAAGGCATACATCCAGTTTATTGAGATTCAGGTCATTGAAGACGGTGGACTGGTCCACCCCGGTAAATGTCTGCCCTGTGGTTAACGAGAGCTGCCTTGAGGGGTCGAGCCTTCTCATGCTCTCCACCTTTATCACCTCGGCACCCAAGAATGTCAGTATCTCAGCGGTATATGGCCCAACCCAGAATTGGGCGAACTCAACAACCCTTATCCCTTGTAGTGCTCCTTTATTCATCTTTAACCTCCCTAAATAATACCCGCTTCCCTCATCCTCACCAGGTCTCCCCTGGTGTAGCCCAGGAGCCTAGAGAAGACCTCCTCATTGTGCTGCCCAAGGAGTGGGGCTGGGCGCTCCACCACCGAAGGGGTCTCTGAAAACTTGTATGGGGCTATTGGATACTTGAGTCTCCCCGCCTCTGGGTGTTCTATCTCAGTAAAGAACCCTCGTGCCTTATACTGTGGGGAATTCATGACATCAGCCGTAGAGGAGACCATGGCCATCGGCACGCGTTTCGCCTGCGCTCCATGATACACCTCCTCCATTGTTCGGCTTGACATCCACTCCGACAAATGACGGCTGAATTCCTCACTGGGTTCAAGCGTTGCCGTGAGTCCGGTGCTCTCCGCTTTCTCACCCCAATCGGGGTTGCCCAAAAAGTCAATAAAGGCGTCCCACTGAGGCCCAAGGAGGGCCATAGGCATTACATAGCCGTCCTTGCAGCGTGTCATCGCTCCTCCCAGGGACTTCCCCTTAAGCCTTGTCCGAACAACGCCGGTATTGGGGTACATATCGAGCTCAACCCTGTCATAATCCATTACCGATTGCTGTTTTGAGGCATCTATGTGCTGCCCTATGCCAGAAACCTCTCGATAGTAGAAGGCTGCCAGGGTTGCTACTGCTGCACTGAGCCCGGCGGTATAGTCATCGAAGAGACCTCCCCCTTTCAGGGGCTCTCGCTCCAGATTGGGCGATCCCCCTGGGGTGAGGTAGCCTGCCCCTGCCCCATGGCTGAGGTTGAGATTATATGCCTTGTAATCCCGATATGGCCCGGTCTGGCCGAACGGGGTTATTGAGGTCATTATAAGGGCTGGATTTACCTCCTTCAAATTCTCATAGGTGAACCCAAGCTCCTCCATCTCCTTTGGAGGTTTGTCCTCAATGAGAATATCCGCCCACCTCAGAAGCTCAAGAAATATCTTCCTGCCGGTTTGGGTCTTCGGGTCGAGGGTAATCCCACGTTTATTTATGTTCAGGTATAGGAAGAGCCCACTCCTCTCGGGGTTAGGTATGTCATTAAGAAAAGGCCCCCTTCTTCTTGCCTCATCCCCTCCACCTGTCCTCTCTATCTTTATCACCTCAGCCCCAAGGTCAGCTAAGAGCTTAGAGCAGTATGGGCCTGATACGGAGCTTGCATACTCCAGTACCTTTGTCCCTTCAAGTGCCTTTTCACCCATTTCCCGCCTCCTTTTAGTCTATAACCTTCTCGTCTATGAGGGCCTTTATCTCCTCCTGGCTCATCTCCAGGAGCTCCCCGAATACATAGTCATCATGCTCCCCAAAGAGCGGTGCATGTCGGGTTATCTTTGCTGGGGTTTTGGAGAACTTCCAACTGGGGGCGAAGGCTGCCTTCTTTCCAATTACGGGGTGCTCCACCTCAATGTAGCCCCCCCTCTCCTTCAGGTGGGGGTCATTGTATAGCTCCTCACTATTGAAGGATGGGGCTGCGGCAACACCAGCCCTCTGAAGTATCTCCGTAGCCTCATAGTGGGTATGGCTTATCGTCCACTGGGTGATGAGCCTATCGAGCTCCTCCTCGTTCTCCTTTCTTAGGTAGGTATCTTGAAACCTCTCTCCCTTTGCCCAATCAGGGTTTCCAATGGCATCTATAAATGCCCTCCACTCCTCATCGTTTGAGATGGCGATGCTTACCCACTTATCATCTCCCTTGCATCGGTAGCAGTTATGAGGGGCCATGATCTCGTCTCGGTTTCCATCCCGGAACTGGACCCTCCCATTCATGGTGTAGTCCAGGAGCACATCGCCGATGAGGACCGCGATAGTCTCTGATGATGAGACGGTTATATACTGTCCCTCACCTGTCCTCTGCCTGTGGTTGAGGGCGGCTACAACAGCGAATGCCGATGTTGTTGCGCTTATAAGGTCTATCTCGCCCATCATCATGGCTGGCATGCCATCGGCGTAGCCGGTAAGATATGACAGTCCGCCATGGGCAGCAAATGACGGGGCATATCCCACATAGCTTCTCTCAGGCCCCTCGGCTCCACGGGCTGAGGATGAGAGGTAAATGATGTCGGCTTTAACCTCTTTCAATGCCTCATACCCCAGTCCAAGCCTGTCCATAACCCCCGGGCGAAAGTTCTGAATCACCACATCTGAGACTTTGACTAGCCTCTTGAGTAGCTCGGCCCCCTTTGGCTCGCTCAGGTTGATCTTGACATCAAGTTTATTAAAGTTCAGGTCGTTAAAGACACTGGACTGGTCGGTGCCGGTGAACCTCTGACGGGTTGACAGGGAGATGACCCTGGAGTGGTCTAGGCGCTTCATGCTCTCGACCTTTATTACCTCTGCCCCCATAAGGGCCATGAGCTCTGAGACGAATGGCCCCGCCCAGGCAGTGCTTGAATCTACGACTCTTATCCCTTCCAGCGCTCCTCTATTCATAGTCTTTTCTCCTTCCTAGATGATGCCTGATTCCCTCAGCCTCACCATGTCCTCTTTGGTGTAACCCAACTTCTGGCAGTAGATCTCCTCATTATGCTGCCCAAGAAGCGGGGCTGGGTTCCCCTGCCATGGTGTCTCTGAGAAGACATAGGGTCCCCTGGGGAATACAGTCTTCCCAGCCTCAGGGTGATCGACCTCAACGAAGAAGTCTCGCCCCTTTAGCTGTGGGTCATTCACCACCTCATCGATAGACCTCACCGGGGCAATGGGGCAGCCGAGCTCCTGGCCCTGGTGATAGATCTCGTATCTGGTGCGGCTCATCATCCATTCCGAGATATATGGGTCTATCTCGTTATAGTGGTCGGCGATGGCTAGCGTATCCTTGAACCTCTCATCCTCATCCCACTCAGGTTTTCCTATCAGCTTGAAGAAACGGGCCCAGTGAGGTCTCTCGGCAAGGGTGGCGATTATATAGCCGTCCTTGCATTTTTTCAGGCCTCCCATTGCGGCAGCGGTCCCCATGATGGGGCCCCGGTTGGGGTTTACCTTGTCATTGGCATAGGCCACTGCATATACCCTTACCAGGTTCATTAGCGACTCCTGCTTGGAGACATCTATGCTCTGCCCCTCACCGGTTACCCCCCGTGAGTATAGGGCGCTCACTGTCGCCAGGGCTGCATTCACCCCGCAGGCACAATCCACAGAATGCCCTCCCGCTTTCAGCGGCTCCCTCTCAAGGCTTGGGGAGTTGGGTGGCATTAGATAGCCCAACCCTCCCACATGGCAGATGTTGAGGTGATATGCCTTATAGTCCCGGTATGGCCCGGTCTCGCCATATGGGGTTATCGAGGTCATTATGAGTTGCTGGTTTACCTCCTTCAGTTCCTCGTAGGTGAACCCAAGCCCCTCCATCTCCTTTGGTGGTTTGTCCTCTATGAGAATGTCTGCCCACTTCACGAGCTCAAGGAACATCTTCTTTCCAGTCGTTGATTTGGGGTCTAGCGTTATTCCCTTTTTGCTGGTGTTTAAGTATAGAAATAGGCCACTTTTCTCCGGGTGAGGTAAATCTTCCGGGAATGGCCCCCTTTCCCTTGCCTTATCCCCGACCCCTGGTCTCTCTATCTTTATAACCTCGGCGCCGAGGTCTGCAAGTAGCTTTGAGCAGTAGGGGCCTGATACGAAGCTTGCATACTCCAATACCTTTGTCCCCTCTAATGCCTTTTTGCCCATTTCTAACACCTCCTTTAGTGTATGACCTCTTCTTCCATGAGGGTCTCAATCTCCTCCTGGCTCATCCCAAGGAGCTCCCCGAATACATAGTTATTGTGCTCACCGAATAGCGGCGCATGGCGGGTTATCCTCGCCGGGGTTGCTGATAGCTTCCAGGGAGGGCTGAGGACGGTTGTCTTCCCCATTATGGGGTGTTCCAGCTCAGTGGCGAATCCCCTCTCCTTCAGGTGGGGGTCATTGAAGAGGTCTTCACTTGAGAACGAGGGGACTGCGGCAACACCTGCCTTCTGGAGCATATCCATAACCTCGTATTTGGTGTGGTTTATCGTCCATTGAGAGATGAGCCTGTCGAGCTCATCCTCATTTTGTTTTCTTGAGAAGGCATCTTGAAACTTTTCATCCCTTGCCCAATCAAGGTTTCCAATGGCATTAACAAATGCCCTCCACTCCTCATCATTTGAGATGGCGATGCTTATCCAGTCATCCTCCCCCTTGCAGCGATAGCAGTTGTGGGGGGCCATTACCTCATCGTGGTTTCCATCTCGCCTCCGGGACCTCCTGTTCATGGTATAGTCCATGAGGACATCGCCGATGGTGACGCTGATCGACTCTGAGGATGACAGGTCTATATACTGCCCCTCACCGGTCCTGGCCCGATAGTTGAGGGCAGCGACGATGGCGAATGCAGATGTGGTGGCGCTTATAAGGTCGATACGCCCCCCCATTGTAAATGGTGGGCCATCGGAATACCCGGTGAGGCTGGCAAGCCCGCTCAGGGAGGCGAATCCGGGGGCGTAGCCTGCATATGCCCGCTCAGGCCCGGTGGAGCCACAAGCGGAGGAAGAGAGGTAGATAATATTGGGCTTTACCTCACTTAGCGCCTCATAGCCTAGTCCCAGCCTGTCCATAACCCCAGGGCGGAAGTTCTGCAAGGCCACATCAGAGATAGTGACGAGCCTCTTCGCCAGTTCAATCGCCTTCGGTTGGCCTAGGTCAAGGCATATATCCATCTTATTGAGGTTGAGCTCATTATATACCGTTGAGCTATCGAACCCGCTGAATCTCTGCCCTGTTGTAAGGGAGCTAAGCCTTGAGCCATCGATCCTTTTCCTGCTCTCTACCTTGATGACCTCGGCTCCCATAAGGGCGAGCAGTAGTGTGGCATAGGGGCCGGCCCAGACCTGAGAGAAATCGATAACCCTTATTCCATCCAAGGGTCGTTTGTTCGTTTCCACAAAACCTCCTTTATATAACCCCAGCCTCTCTCATCATTACTATATCCTCCTTGGAATAGCCGAGGAGGGTGGAGTAGACCTCTTCGTTATGCTGCCCCAGAAGCGGGGCGGCCCCCCCTTCCCATGGCGTTTTGGATAGCTTGTATGGCGCTGAAGGGTAACTGATTCTGCCCGCCTTGGGGTGGTCGATCTCAACGAAGAAGTCTCGCTCCTTGAACTGCTGCCAGTTCGCCGCCTCCTCGATGGAGCGTATTGGGGCAACGGGGGCTCCCCTCTCTTGCCCCGTATGGTACATCTCATCCCTTGTATGTTGCATTGCCCAGGGTGCTACATTCTTAAGCATCTCACCCATATGCTGCATACGGGAGAGTATATCCTTGAAGATCTCGTCCTTTGTCCACTCTGGCTCATCCATCATGCTTACCAGACCCTTCCACTGGCGATCGTCCATGGCGATTATCATCATGTCCCCGTCCTTACATGGGGTGACGCGTATTGCCATTCGGGGGTCGACCTTCCTCGATGCTACCTTTCCCTCATTGGGATACTGGCAAAGCTCTACTTGGTCCATGGCCATCAGCGCCTCCTGCTTGGAGACATCAATATACTGGCCCACTCCAGTTGACCATCTTGGCAACAGGGCGCAAATAGTGGCGAAGGCGGCGCTAATCCCGCAGGCGGCATCGTCCGAAAATGAGGTCGACTTGACAGGCTCCCGCTCAAGGTTTTGGGACCCCCCGGGGGCGAGGTATCCACTCCCCGCCCCATGAACAACATTGAGCGGATATGCCTTATAGTCCCGGTATGGTCCGGTCTGGCCGAATGGGGTTATCGATGTCATTATGAGTTGTGGGTTTATCTCCTTCAGCTTATCATAGGTAAAACCAAGCTCCTCCATCTCCTTTGGTGGTTTATCCTCAATGAGAATGTCAGCCCACCTCACAAGCTCAAGGAATATCTTTCTGCCTGTTTGAGTCTCCGGGTCGAGGGTTATTCCTTTCTTATTTGTATTGAGGTAGAGGAAGAGCCCGCTCCTCTCAGGGTGAGGTATATCACCCAGGAATGGCCCTCTCCTTCTTGCCTCATCCCCTACACCTGTCCTTTCTATCTTTATAACCTCAGCCCCAAGGTCTGCCAGCAATTTACTGCAGTAGGGGCCTGAGATGAAGCTTGCATACTCCAATACCTTTGTCCCCTCTAATGCCTTTTCACTCACTTATCTCGTCTCCTTTAGTATATGACCTGCTCATCCATGAGGGCCTTTATCTCCTCCTGGCTCATCCCCAGGAGCTCCCCGAATACATAGTTGTTGTGCTCACCAAAGAGTGGTGCATGGCGGACTATCTCTGCTGGTGTAGCTGATAGCTTCCACGGGGGATTCATCACGGTTAGTCTCCCGATTACAGGGTGCTCCACTTCAGTAAATGCCCCTCTCTCCTTGAGGTGGGGGTCGCTGAAGAAGTCCTTGCTTGAGAACGAATGAACCGCGGCAACCCCTGCCTTTTGAAGTATATCCATAACCTCGTATTTGGTGTGGCTTATCGTCCATTGAGAGATGAGCCTGTCCAGCTCCTCCTCGTTCTTCTTTCTCAGGTAGGCATCTTGAAACCTCTCTTCCTTTGCCCAATCGGGGTTTCCAATGGCACCAGCAAATGCCCTCCACTCCTCATCGTTTGAGATGGCGATGCTTATCCAGTCATCCTCCCCCTTGCAGCGGTAGCAATCATGAGGGGCGAAGATGTCATCTTTATTGCCGCGACGGGTTTGTATCCTCCCATTCAAGTTGTAGTCCATGATTGTATCCCAGACAAGGCAGCTTATGACCTCCGAGTCTGAATTATCTATGTATTGCCCCTTCCCGGTCATCTCCCGATGAATCAAGGCGGTAATAATAGAAAAGGCATTTGCAGTGCCGCAGACTATATCAGTACGTCCTCCTATAGGAGGGGCTGGTGGACCATCGGCATAACCCGTGATTTCAGACAGGCCGCCAAGGGAACCAAATATAGGGGCAAAGCCGGCGTAATTGCGCTCTGGCCCGGTTGACCCACGACATGAAGCGGAGAGGTAGATAATGTCGGGTTTGACCTCCCTTATAGCCTCATAACTAAGCCCCAGCCGGTCCAGAACCCCGGGGCGGTTGTTTTCCACAATTACATCGCTCACCTCGGCTATCTTCTTTGCCAGCTCAACTGCTTTTGGCTTGGTGAGGTCCAGGTTGACACTCAGTTTGTTCAGATTGAGCTCATTGAAGCCGACCGATTTATTGGGATCGGTGAGTATGATGATCTTTGGGTCTGGGCCTCCTGTGGATCCGAACCACCTTGTTGGGTCGGGCCTTCTTATGCTCTCTACCTTTATCACCTCAGCCCCAAAGTAAGCCAATGCCTCAGAGGTATAGGGCCCAACATAAAACTGACCGAACTCAACAGCCCTTATCCCTTCTAACACCCTTCCGGTCATCTTGATACCCCCCCCCCTCTAAATTACTCCAGCCTCCCTCATCCTCACCATGTCCTCCCTGGTATAGCCGAGGAGCCTGGTGTATACCTCCCTATTATGTTGACCAAGGAGGGGTGCCGGATGTTCCAGGGCCCATGGTGTTCTGGAGAGGATGCCTAGACCTCGAGGACAGACCACCTTTCCCATCTCAGGGTGCTCGACCTCGACGAAGAATCCTCTTTCTTCATATTGTGGAGAGCTCATCACTTCAGCCGCATTGCAGATCATGGCCGTCGGCACGCCCCTCCCCTGGAGGCCGTGGAAGATTTCCTCCTTGGTATGACCTCTCGTCCACTCTTCTATATTGTCGTTCATCTCATTGCCATATTCGCTACGACCATCCAGGGTATCGAATTTCGTATCCTGAGCCCAACGGGGATTGCCCATAAACTCCTTGAAGCTTACCCAATGCCAGTCAAGTAGGGCCGCGATCTGGACGTAGCCATTCTGGCAGGGTGGTGGCCGTCTCCCGAGAGCAGAGCTCCCGACAACCCTGGTTGCAATGGTGTCCATATTGGGATAGTTGGTGATCTCAGTCCTGTTGAGGGCCATTAGTGCCTCCTGTTTGGAGACATCCACATGCTGTCCCGAGCCGGTTTTTATCCGGTGGTAGAAGGCAATGACAGTTACTGTTGCTGCACTGAGCCCAGCAATATGGTCATCAAAAAAGCCCCCCCCCTTAAGTGGCTCCCTTTCCGCATTTGGCGACCCACCTGGAGTGAGATAGCCTCCCCCCGCTCCGTGAGGAATGTTGAGATTGTAAGCCTTGTAGTCCTGATATGGCCCGAACTGGCCGAATGGGGTTATTGATGTCATTATGAGTTGTGGGTTTATCTCCTTCAGCTTATCATAGGTAAGGCCAATCCCCTCCATCTCCCTTGGTGGTTTATCCTCTATGAGAATATCAGCCCACTTCAAAAGCTCAAGGAATATCTTTTTGCCGGTTTGAGTCTCCGGGTCGAGGGTGATCCCGAGCTTATTTGTATTGAGGTAGAGGAAGAGCCCACTCCTCTCGGGATGGGGTATATCATTAAGGAATGGCCCCCGGCATCTCGCCTCATCCCCTCCCCCTGGCCTCTCTATCTTTATAACCTCTGCCCCCAGGTCAGCCAGGAGCTTTGAGCAATAGGGGCCGGTTACAAAGCTGGCATACTCTAGTACCTTCACCCCCTCAAGAGCCTTATCAGCCATCCTTGTCTCCTCAGTATATTACCTGCTCCTCTGCAAGGGCCTTTATCTCCTCCTGGCTCATTCCAAGGAGCTCGCCGAAGACATATGAATTATGTTGGCCAAGTAGAGAAGCGGGGCTACTAACCCTTGCCGGGGTTTCCGATAGCTTCCAGGGGGGGGTGAGCATTGTTATCTTTCCTATCACAGGGTGCTCAAGCTCCACGGCGCGTTCTCGTGCCTTAAAGTGGGGGTCGCTCAATAACTCAACACTGCTGAAGGAAGGCATGGCAGCCACTCCGGCTTTTTGAAGGATTTCCATAGCCTCATAGTGGGTATGGTTTATAGTCCACCCCGAGATAAGTCTATCCAGCTCCTCCTCATTTGCCTTCCTGGAGTAGGCATCGGAGAGTCTACCGTCCTTGGCCCATTCTGGGTTTCCAATGGCATCAACAAATGCCCTCCACTCATCATCGTTTGATATGGCGATGCTTATCCACTTGTCTTCCCCCTTGCAGCGGTAGCAATTATGGGGGGCCATAATGTTATCGCGATTGCCTTTTCGAGTCTGGCTCCTGGCGTTCATTGTATAGTCCATAAACACATCGCCGATGAGGGCTGAGATAGACTCGGTTGAGGATACATCGATATGCTGCCCCTCCCCTGTCTTCTGGCGGTGATTAAGGGCAGCCAGAATAGCAAAGGCAGAGGTCATGGCGCTCAGGATATCGATCTTACCCCCCATCGTGACTGGCTCTCCATCGGCGTAGCCTGTTATGTGAGATGCCCCGCTTTGATTGCAGAATAGGGGGGCAAAACCACGGTAATTCCTCTCAGGGCCGGTAGTTCCAACTGCTGATGAGGAGAGGTAGATGATGTCAGGTTTAATCTCCTTCAAGTCCTCATAGCCGAGGCCAAGCCTGTCCATGGTTCCAGGAGTGAAGTTCTGGACTACTATATCTGAAACCTGGACTATCCTTTTTGCTAGCTCAGCCCCCTTGGGCTTGGTTATATCAAGCGCTACATTTAACCTGTTGGCACATATCTCGGCGAAGGGAAGTGAGCTCTCCAGCCCGGCATATCTGCGCCCGGTGGTCATGGAGATATCCCTTGTGCCATCATGGCGTTTTGTGCTCTCGATCTTAATAGCCTCTGCCCCCATATAGGTCAATAGTGTTACAGCGTAGGGCCCAGCCCAGAACTGGCTGAAATCGGCGATCCTTATCCCTTCTAAAGCAGAATTCATCTCCTAACCCCCTTTCTAAATAACCCCTGCCGCTTTCATCTTCACCAGATCTTGCCTGGTATAACCCAGGCGCTCACAATAGACCTCCTCGTTGTGCTCGCCTAGAAGCGGGGCTGGGTGCTCTATTGCCACAGGTGTTTCTGAGAGCCGATAGGCGGCCGTGGGGCATTCAAGCCTCCCCGCCTCCGGGTGGTTAACCTCCACAAAGAATTCTCGGGCTTTTGGTTGCTCCCAGTTCAACACCTCCTCTGTTGACCTGACTATCCCGGTGGGGACTCCCCTTTTCTGGGCCTCATTATAGAGCTCCTCCCTGGTGCCATCCTTCGCCCATTCCGCTACATATTGTTGAAATTCCTGTATATGCTCATCCCGATAATCATCATCTCTGAATTTCTCCAGATATTCAGGATTACCCATGGCGTCAAAGAGCCCCATCAAATGGGATTTCATCATATATGCGAACATGATATAGCCATCTGTGCACGGGAGGTTACTCATTCCCATAACGGATGAAATAGGGACCCGACTGGAGACCGCCCCCATGTTGGGGTATATAGTAAGCATCACCTTGTCCAGGTCCATTATCATGTCCTGTTTGGAGCAATCTATATGCTGCCCTGAGCCAGTTGCCCCCCGCCAATATAAGGCACCTAGTGTGGCTATTGCAGCGCTAAGCCCACAGCTACAATCATCGAAATGCCCCCCTGCTTTCAGGGGCTCACGCTCAAGGTTGGTTGAGGTCGGCAGGAGATAGCCACTCCCCGAAGCATGGACGACATTGAGGTGATAACCCTTATAGTCACGATATGGTCCGAACTCGCCAAATGGGGTGATTGAGGTCGTGATAAGGCGAGGGTTGATCTCCTTGAGGCTCTCATAGGCAAAACCAAGTTCCTCCATTCCCCCTGGCGGCTTATCCTCAATGAGTATATCTGCCCACTTCACGAGCTCTAGGAATATCTTTTTTCCGGTTGAGATCTCTGGGTTGAGGGTGATCCCAAGCTTATTGGTATTAAGGTATAGAAATAACCCGCTCTTCTCAGGATGGGGGATGTCTCCTGGGAACGGCCCCCTTTTCCTCGCCTCGTCTCCAGCCTCCGGCTTTTCAATCTTAATCACCTCAGCGCCGAGGTCGGCCAGCAGTTTACTGCAATAGGGGCCTGATACAAAACTGGCATACTCTAATACCCTTACCCCCTCTAAGGCCTTTCCTGCCATTAGTAGATAACCTCCTCTCTTTCAAGTTCCGTGATCTTCTCCTCGCTCATACCAAGCAGCTCTCCAAACACATACTTGTTGTGCTCACCGAAAAGTGGGGCATAGCGGGTTACCCCGGCAGGGGTAACCGAAAACTTCCATGGGACATTAACCATGGTCTGTTTCCCGATCACAGGATGGTCCACCTGGGTGACGAAGCCACGCTCCTTGAGATGGGGGTCCTCGTAGAGCTCATCCCCGCTGAAGGAGGGCATTGCCGCTACCCCTGCCTTCTGAAGTAACTCCATCACCTCATGGTGGGTATTGTTCATCGTCCACTCCGATATAAGCCTGTCCAGTTCCTCCTCATTTGCCTTCCTTGAATAGGCGTCGGAGAATTTCTCGTCTCTTGTCCAATCCAGGTTCCCGATGGCATCACAAAATGCCCTCCACTCATCATCGTTTGATATAGCGATGCTTACCCATTTATCATCGCCCTTGCAGCGATAGCAGTTATGGGGGGCCATAATATCATCGCGATTTCCCCGGCGGAATTCGCTTCTCTTATTCATAGCGTAGTCCATAAATGCATCGCCGATAAGGGAGCTAAATACCTCAGTGGATGAGACATCGATATATTGCCCCTTCCCTGTCTTTGAGTGGTAGATCAAAGCGGCGAGGATGGCAAAGAAGGAGGTTGTTCCCACTACCAGATCGGAGCGCCCAGCCATCTGTGAGGGTACGCCATCGGGGTGACCGGTGAGGTATGAAAGCCCTCCAAGCATAGGGAATGTAGGGGCATAGCCTGCATAGTTCCACTCAGGCCCTTTACCTCCACGCTGTGATGAGGAGAGGTAGATGATATCGGGCTTGACCTCCCTTAATGCCTCGTAGTCAAGCCCGAGTCTTTTCATTACCCCGGGGCGGAAGTTCTCGGTGACAACATCCGAGACCCTGCAGATCTCTTTAGTCAGTTCAATCGCCTTCGGTTTTCGGAGGTTGAGGGTTATACACTTCTTATTGGGGTTTAGGAG
>DAOWNJ010000111.1 GCA_030642645.1 Dehalococcoidia bacterium
ACCACTTTCATCAACAGGGAGCTTGAGATACTGGAGCTCGGGAGCAAGATACAATCACAGGTGAAGGGGGAGATGGAAAAGGCACAGCGTGAGTTCTACCTCCGGGAGCAACTGAAGGCGATCCAGAAGGAGCTGGGGGAGGTCGATGAGCGGACGACGGAGATAAATGAGCTAAAGGGGAAGCTTGACGAGGCAAATCTCCCCCCTGAGGCCCAAGGTGAGGCGGAGAGGGAGCTTGAGAGGTTGGAGAGGATGCCACCTGGGGCTGCTGAGTATACCATGTCTCGAACCTACCTCGACTGGATGACAAATCTCCCCTGGACAAAGAGCACCGAGGACAACCTCGATATATCCCAGGCGGAGAGGGTCCTCGATGAGGATCACTATGACCTTGATAAGGTGAAGGAGAGGCTGCTCGATTACCTTGCGGTCAGGAAGCTAAAGGCGGATATGAGGGGTCCTATCCTCTGCTTTGTAGGCCCCCCTGGGACTGGGAAGACATCAGTGGGGCAGTCAATAGCCAGGGCATTGGGGAGGAAATTCTTCAGGATGTCGCTTGGCGGGATAAGGGATGAGGCCGAGATAAGGGGACATCGAAGAACCTATATCGGTGCTCTCCCAGGAAGGATCATCCAGGGTATTCGCCGCACCCAGTCCAATAACCCGGTATTCATGCTCGATGAGATCGACAAGGTTGGGGCTGACTTCAGGGGGGACCCATCCGCAGCCCTACTCGAGGTCCTCGACCAGGAGCAGAACTTCGCCTTCGCCGACAACTACCTTGGTTCCCCGTTTGACCTTTCGAAGGTGATGTTCATCACCACCGCAAACATCGTCGACACCATCCCCCCCGCCCTCATGGACCGAATGGAGGTCATCGAGCTTCCGGGATATACCGAGCTTGAGAAGCTACATATCGCCAGGGGTTTCCTCATCCCCCGCCAGCTTGAGGAGAACGGGCTCTCAGACGGGAGGCTGGAGTTTAATGATGATGCCATCCTCACCATTATAAGGGACTATACCAGGGAGGCTGGGGTGAGGAACCTGGAGAGGGAGATCGGCTCAATCTGTCGCAAGGTGGCAAGGAGGGTAGCCAGCGGAGAAGAGAGGATGGTAACCATCACCCCCGACATGCTCCATGACTTTCTCGGCCCCCGTAGATTCCGCTATGAGGTTGCTGAGGAGGAAGATGAGGTCGGGGTGGCAACCGGCCTCGCCTGGACACAGGCTGGAGGGGATATCCTCTTCGTAGAGGCGACCCTTGTCCCCGGAAAGGGGAATTTGATCCTCACCGGGAAGCTGGGAGATGTGATGCAGGAGTCAGCCAAGGCAGCACTCACCTATGCCCGCTCTCACACTGCTATTTCCTGGGAAATTCCGGCAGACTTCTATGAAAAAAACGATGTCCATATCCATGTCCCTGCCGGTGCCATCCCAAAGGATGGGCCATCCGCCGGCGTTACCATGGCGGTGGCACTGGTCTCTGCGGTAACGGGAAGGCCGGTGAGAAAGGATATTGGCATGACCGGTGAGATAACCCTAAGGGGGAAGGTATTGCCGGTGGGGGGGATAAAGGAGAAGGTCCTTGCCGCCCACCGGGCCGGGGTAAAGAAGGTGGTCCTTCCCAAAGAAAATGAGAGGGACCTTGAGGAGGTCCCCCAGCAGGTAAAGGATGAGCTTGAGTTCATCCCTGTCGACCGCATCAATGAGGTGCTCAAGGTTGCAATCAAGGATTGGAGGGTTGACCAATGAAGACCATGTTTATCCATGGCTCAGGTGGGATGAAGGAGGCCTGGTATTACCAGACGAGGTATTTCCCCGATTCCGAGGCCATTGACCTCCCGGGGCACCCGGATGGGGAGCCCAGAACCAGCATAGACGGTTATGTTGAGTGGCTCAAGGGGTATATTCATGATAAGGGTTATAAGGATGTTGTTTTAGCCGGCCACTCCCTTGGCAGTGGCATCGCCCAGCTATATGGGCTCAAATATCCTGAGGACCTCAAGGGGCTTATCCTGATTGGGGCTGGTGCAAGGCTGAGGGTTAACCCGATGATCCTCCAGGCGCTCGAGGAGGCGGCGAAGGGAGGGCCACCACCGGAGGGCTTTGAGGATATGAGCCAGTACTTGCCAGAGGAGATGAGGGATAGTTTCAGGAAGAAGATGGAGGCGATAGGCTACGCTGTCCAGCTAAATGATATGCTCTGCTGCGACAGATTTGACATAATGGAAAGGGTTCAGGAGATAAAGCTTCCCACCCTCGTCATCTGTGGGACCGAGGATGTTATGACCCCGGTAAAGTATGCCAACTATCTCGCCGATAAGATTGAGGGGGCGAGGAAAGTCATCATTGAAGGGGCAACCCATGGGGTGAGCGTGGAGAAGCCCGATGAGGTCAATAAAGCGATAGAGGGTTTCTTGGGGAGCCTGTGATATTATCTAAAGATATGTGCGAAACTCTGACCCAAACCAATTCCAGGTAGAGCTGAGGGGCAGATTTAATGTATCTTTCTGGGAAGTTTGACCCAGAGGCTAGTGCTGTTATCTATAATGGGGACTGTAGGGATTTAATGAGAGAGATCCCTAAGGGCTTTGTCCAGCTTATTATTACCTCTCCGCCCTATAATATTGGCAAGGAATACGAGAAAAGGATCGACCTAGAGGAGTATAAGGAGTGGCATCGAGAAATTATCGAGCAATGCTACGACATACTAGCTCCATCTGGTAGTATCTGCTGGGAGGTCGGTAATTATGTAATTGACCACGAGATTATTCCTTTAGATGTGCTTCTGTATCCAATTTTCGCTAGCCTCGGCCTCAAATTAAGAAACAGGGTAGTCTGGTATTTCAGGCACGGTCTGCATTGCTCTCAGCGTTTTTCAGGTAGATATGAGGTAATTCTATGGTTCACCAAATCTGACGATTATACTTTTAACCTCGATGCAATAAGAGTGCCACAACTATATCCACAAAGGAAATACTATAAAGGTCCCAAGAAAGGGCAGCTTTCTTGCAATCCCAATGGCAAGAATCCCACTGATGTTTGGGAGGATTTAGCCATTGATTTTTGGGATATTCCAAATGTGCATCACAATATGCCAGGTAAGACGCCTCACCCGGCACAGTTCCCGGAGGAACTGGTTGAGCGGATGATTCTGGCTACCACAAACGAAGGCGACTGGGTATTTGACCCCTTCTTGGGTTCAGACACAACCGCAGTAGCAGCCCTCAAGCTTGGGAGAAGAGCAATAGGTGCTGAGGTAAGGAAAGAATATATTAACTATACCTATGATAGGCTCAATAAGCTCAGCATTAAGCTATTCAGATAATTTTGGGATGAATCAAAAATGCAAATTATAGCTCGATACTCACACAAAGGTGGAGACTTGTTTATATCTTCTCGCCATCAAGAAGAATTGAAGGAGATAGAGCTAATAATAACTGAAGTCAATGCTTCGCGGTGCAAGACGAAAACCAGCAGAGAGAAGACGATGCCTGGTAGAAAATTGTATAGTCCAATTGCTCTCAATAAAGCCTTCCGTAAAGCATTTGAAAACAGAGGATGGGGAAAGAAGAGACTCCAAATGGTGACACAGGTGCCTGAGATCGGCGAGACTCATCACGGATTTCGTGAGATGGATTTCACAAAAAACCAACTTGGGGTCGAAGTTCAGCTTGGGAAGTATGCCTTTATGGTCTACAATGTCCTGGCCAAGATGACTATCTTCGCAAAGCAG
>DAOWNJ010000115.1 GCA_030642645.1 Dehalococcoidia bacterium
AGTTTTGTTGCTGGCAATAACAGGTGTGTTTTTTTTCGTTCCCGGATGGGGCCTTGCTGCTGCCGGGGGATATAGCGGCCTCATTCACCGAATCTTCGCCGTAGCTCTTGTGGGGGTGGTCTTGACCTATGCTGTGGCATTCCCCCGCTCCGCCTGGTCGTTCATAAAGGAATCCTTCAGCTACGGGAGGGATGATATTGGCTGGGCCAGGGCGGCCCTTGGCTACTACTTCGGTGGCGATGAGAGTAAGATGCCGCCTCAGGGGCACATAAATGCAGGGCAGAAGCTCTGGTGCCTCTGCATCATTGTCTGTGGCCTGCTCCTCGTGATAACCGGGGCTATTATGTGGTTTTTTAAGCCCAATGTGCCACCAGCCGTCTTCCAGTGGAGTGTATTTGTCCATGACCTCGCCTTTATCGGCGGCACCTGCTTCTTCTTCGTGCATTTCATCCTTGGCGCACTCCATCCAAGGATGAGCGAGTCGCTCAGGTCTATGTGGCTGGGCAAGATCTCCATCAAGTATGCCAAGAGCCACTATGGCAAGTGGTATGATCAAATCTCCAAACGCTGATTGGAAATGACTGCTGAGATAGACACCAAGGTGACGGAGCGACTGGCAGAATTGAAGCCAGCGGAGAGCCGCTTGGCCAGCTATGTAGAGCTTTATCGAAGGCTGCTTGAGCTTCGGGTAGAAGATTCGTATTTGCCTGAATTGGAACTCAATATCTCCGAAGCCGCCAAACGCTTCGGAGAGGGTAAATATGTGCTCCGCTTTGAAGACCTGCTCCTTGACTGGGAGCAATTTCAGAAACTATTCCAGGAGGCAAGCTCGATAGTAAAAGAATTCTCCCCCAATGCTTCAGGGCTGGGGGGATTCGTCTCCCCTGGCCCCCTTCTGGAGAAGGCAGCCAGGGCCTGGTATGAGAATTACCCACCGGAGGATATGGAGGGTGAAACAGGGGTTAGCTGGGAATTACTCTCCCTCACCATTGGAGGTGCCTTTCACCCTCTTCTTGCCAGGTATTCGGAGGTGCTTTCGCCCCTTGTGAACCAGGACTCTTGGCGTCAGAGGGTGTGTCCTGTCTGTGGGGGTAGGCCGAATATCGCCTACCTGAGCAAGGAGTCTGGGGCAAGGTGGCTGGTGTGCTCCTGGTGCGATACTGAATGGCTCTTCCTCCGGCTTGAGTGCCCCTTCTGCAGCAATCAAGACCAGGATTCTCTCGCCTATTTCACCGATGAGAATGAACTATACCGCCTCTACATCTGCGAGGCGTGTCGAAGCTATATCAAGGCTATTGACCTCCGCCGCACCGAAGGTGATACCCTTTTCCCTCTCGAGCGTATCCTCACCCTTGACATGGACAGGCAGGCGCTTCAGGCTGGATATAAGCCCGGCGGATAGCTATCGCCCGACATGATGGGCCACGAGCACAGGTTTATTAGTAATTTGAGTGATCTCCTGAATAACCTCCTTTCCTGCTCATGGAATGGAGCGGGTGATATATAGTGGGGAGCACACCAGATAGAATACAAGAGATTAACCAGACCCTCTCATCCCTTCTGGAGGGGAGGGATTTCCGGGTGGTAGGGAGGTTCCCGAGCAGGAAAAACAGTGTAATGCTCCTCGATTTAGGAGCGAGAAGGGTGGTCTTAAAGCTATTCTCCGAGCCTTTTATCGAGAATGCCCGGAAGGAATACGAAATACTGAAAGCTGCCCACCTTAAGGGTCTCAATGTCCCAGAGCCATATTGTCTTCGTGAGAAGGCGGTATTTATGGAATACCTGGATGGGGAGAACCTCTGCGACCTCGTAAACGAAAGCCCTAGGGAGGAGCATGCTACCCTGATCGCCCGATGGTTCTCAGAATTCCATCATGCATTTCGAAATGGGGACAATTTCTTACTCAAGTCGGATTCCATTCTGAGGAATTTCATTTATAAGGGTAAGCTTTGGGCTGTGGACTTTGAAGAGGCCTGTTCTGGAGACCCTGCCCAGGACATCGGGGAGGTCTGTGCCTCGATCCTGGATACGAACCCTATGTTTACCCCAGGCAAATTCTCCCTCTCTCGTAGGTTAATCGATAGCTATGAGAAGTTTTCCGGGCTCAAGATAAAGGACAGGATAGACCATCTCATCTCAGTTGCCCTTCTTGAGGCGGCAGGGCGTAGGCCGGAACAAAGGGAATATTTAGTGGAAAAGGCAAAGGCAATAGATAGCGAGGGACTAGAAGGGCATATAATGGGTCACGGATATAGGGAGTAAGAATCTAAACGCCACTATGAGGGAGACTGTTGAGATAACCAAGACTACCGATATGGCCAGGTCCATTCTGGAGAGCCTGTCTTCCTTGAGATAGCTCCTCTTTCTATACAGCCCGAAGCCCCTGCCTTCCATAGATGTAGTCAGGCTATCAACCTTGGTCAGCGAAGAAACGATGAGCGGCAGAAACATGTATCTTGCCATCTTCACGATCTTGCTCGGCGCCCTCCCGTCCAGCTCAACCCCCCTTGCCAGTTGGGCATTTCTTATGATATTTGACTCCGCTCCAAAAACAGGCATGAACCTTAGTGCCGTTATAAGCATAAATCCATATCTATATGGCAATCCAGCTTGAATCAGGGAATACGCCAGGGCGTTCGGCTCTGTGGTGGCTATAAAGAGGTAGCTCGACGATATAATGCACAGGAACCTGAGAGCCATGTTGATCCCGCCTACTATTCCGCCTGTGGTAACCAAAGCGTGCTGTCCCGGTATCAGGTAGAAAAGGGTATCACCCGTTTTAACAAACAATACCTGAGCTACAAAAAGAAGGAGGGCGAAGATGATAATTATGCGCATCTTCCTGGCAAAGAAGGAAAGCGTTAAACCAGCTAGTTTATACGCCACCAGCACCAAAACAAACAGAATAATGCCAATAATCGGATTTTCGAGCAACAGCACCAGAATGCAGTAGCAAATGAGAAATACGATCTTTACCATAGGGTTTAAGGCGTGGATAAAGGACTCATTCTCAATGTATCTGAAACTTGGTATCAATTTGCACCTGACGTAGCTGCGAAATTCCAGTTTTGAAGCCGAAAATAAGATAGCCCAGCAACCACCGGGCTATCTTAAAGGCAAATTTAAGGCGCGTCTATTTGTGCTTGCCCTCCATATGAATTACCTCCCCCTTTCAACTAAAATTAAGTCTAGCATGCTTCCCCCCGCTTGTCAACACCCTCTGTGTCTCCAGTTCTCAACAGTTCTAATAGATCCTCATCTTCCCAGTAATCCTCAAACACCACGAACATTTCAACTTTATCTACTGTAAGAAGACCTTTATCTAAGGCTGCTTTCAAGAGGGGCAGCATTTGACCTTTGTTTTTACGCAGAGCTGCAATCGCAGCGCGCACATC
>DAOWNJ010000091.1 GCA_030642645.1 Dehalococcoidia bacterium
AATGTCGGCCACGCGGTTTGGATAGCAGTCATAGGCTTTGCCGTCTGGTTCGCCCTGCTCATAATCGGGGTCAGGTTCCATAAATACATATCGATGGTGCTTCTAAACCCGTTCAAGAGGTCTGGCACTATGCCTATCGTTGCCCTACTCGTCGGCTTCCTGATAGCCTATCTGGTTACACTGATCGGGCTTCACCCGGTAGTCGGGGCATATGTTGCCGGGCTGATGTTTGCCGCTACCGTGGAGAAGGATGAGATTCTTGAGAAGACAAGACCAATAATGCTTTTCCTGGCCCCGTTCTTCTTCTGTTATCTGGGGATGCAGGTCGACCTCAGGCTGTCATCCACAGCATGGATTATAGCGGCTGTTCTGATAGTGCTGGCGACACTGGGGAAGATAATAGGCTGCTACATACCATCAAGGCTTGTTGGGAGGTTCAGCCGCAGGAGCTCAATGATAGTCGGTATAGGGATGGTTCCCAGGGGGGAGGTGGGGCTTATCATCGCTGGAGTCGGGCTCCTGGCCCTAGGTGAGCCGTTTAGGGAGCTATTTGGCGCCGCAGTTCTGGTCAGCATCGTTACTACCCTGATAACCCCTATGATGCTGAAGCCATTACTCAGGAGGGTAGCGACGAAGAGGTTGCCAGAAGTGCGGTAATGGGTTATTATATATTTTTCCCAGCCCCTGTAGCTCAGAGGATAGAGCACCAGCCTCCGGAGCTGGGGGCGAGGGTTCGAGTCCCTCCAGGGGCGCTTTTGTATTTGAAATGAGGGCTATTATGGGCTCAGTTATACAGAGGAGGTAGAATATGGAGAAACTCCTTGAGATTCGCTGGCATGGGAGGGGGGGGCAGGGGGTGGTTACCGCCAGCGAGCTTCTCGCTGAGACTGCACTTGAGGATGGGGGGTACTTCCAGGCATTCCCTGACTACGGGTCTGAGCGTATGGGGGCGCCAATCAGGGCGTATACCAGGATCAGCAGCTCCCCAATTCGCCAGCACTGCCAGATCAGCGAACCTGACGCAGTGGTGGTCTTCGACTCTACCCTGATAGGGGTGGTGGACTTCACAGAGGGGCTGAAGGATGGAGGGGCGCTTGTGATCAATACCACACTTCCACCAGATGAAGTGAGGAGGAGGCTCGGGCTTGGCCATGGCAGGGTGTATACTGTGGATGCAACCAGCATCGCTCTGAGTACGATGAAGCGAAACATCCCCAATACCCCGATGCTCGGTGCCCTCTTGAGAGCAATAGATGTGGTGAAAAAGGATGACCTGATTAAGGTCATCACCGAGAGGATGGGGGGCAGGATGAGCAAGGAAATGGTGAAGGCCAATATCGAGGCAATGGAGCAAGCATTCAATGAGACCAGGGAGGACAGGATATGACGCTTAAAGGATGGAGGGAGATCCCCATAGGGGGGCTTATTATTGATGCCGGAAACTCAAAGGAGTATGAGACCGGGAGCTGGCGCATCAAAAGACCAGTTGTGGATATGGATCGTTGCAGCCACTGCCTTATCTGTTGGGTATACTGCCCTGACAGTGCGATTCTTGTTGAGGACACAAGGTTTGCCGGGATAGACCTGGTGTATTGCAAGGGGTGTGGCATCTGCGCCAGCGAGTGCCCAAGAAAGGCGATAACTATGGTCGATGAAGCCCAGGCCAGGAAGGGGGATCATGATGACCACCAGGACTGAATATGTAAAAGGAACCCCGGTCGCCCTTGATGGTGACAGGGCGGTTGCTGAGGCGATGAGGCAGGTAAACCCCGATGTCGTCGCCGCCTACCCGATAACACCTCAGACTGAGATCGTCCAGAGATTCAGTGAATTCGTCGCCAATGGGGAGGTAGATACCGAGTTCATCGCCGTTGAGAGCGAGCACGCCGCGATGAGCGCCTGCATCGGGGCCTCCGCCGCCGGTGGAAGGGCGCAGACCGCCACCGCGGGGGCAGGGCTTGCCCTCATGTGGGAGGTTACCTGGGTCGCCGCAGGGACAAGGCTCCCTATAGTGATGCATGTTGTCAACCGCTCCCTTTCGGCACCACTGAATATCCTCTGCGACCACTCAGACTCGATGGGGGTTCGAGATGCTGGATGGATACAGCTATACGCTGAGACCATTCAGGAAGCCTATGATGACGCTATTCAGGCGGTGCGTATCGCCGAGCACCCAGATGTAATGCTCCCCACGATGCATACCCTCGATGGCTTTGTCCTGGGCCACAGCCTGGAGAGGATTGAGGTTCTCCCCGATGAGGTGGTGAGGGGCTTTATTGGGACCTATAATCCCCGCTACTCCCTCCTTGATGTCGACCATCCGGTAACCTTTGGCCCCAATGACTATCATGACTACTTCTTCGAACACCGCCGCCAGCAGATAGAGGGGATGGAGAGGGCTCTGGATGTCATCCCTCAGATCGGAGAGGAGTTCGGCGCTCTCACCGGGCGGCGCTATGGTCTCGTGGAGGGCTACCAGCTTGATGACGCTGATTTCGCCATTGTAGCCCTGGGCTCGATAAACGGGACAGTGAAGGTCGTCGTTGATGAACTCCGTCGCCAGGATAGGAAGGTGGGGTTACTCAAGGTTCGCTCTTTCAGACCCTTTCCCGCAGATAAAGTGGCTCAGGCTTTGGGCGGTAAGAGGGCTATCGCCGTTCTGGACCGTTCCTTTTCCTTTGGCGCCCAGGCACATCCCCTCTTCCTGGAGGTGCTGACCGCCCTATATACCCATGGTTTCACCCCTGGGATGGCGAACTATGTCTTCGGACTGGGGGGAAGGGATACCCTCCCTTGGCAGATAAGGCAGGTCTACGATGACCTTGCCGAGCTGGAGGGGGTGGTGAGCGCACCGGTCCGTTACCTTACTGTGAGGGAATAGGAGGATTCACATGGCCTTGAGTTTGAAACAGCTTTCAACTAAAGGGGAGCTTCTCGCCCCTGGTCATCGGGCCTGTGCCGGCTGTGCCGAGACGATCATTGTGCGTCAGGTGCTTCACGCCATAGACTATCCGGTTGTGGTGGCAGTTCCCACTGGGTGTCTTGAGGTAGTTACCACTCCATACCCATATACATCATGGTATGTCCCCTGGATACATAGCGCATTCGAGAATTCGGCCTCAACCATCGCTGGGGCTGAGACGATGTATCGCTCCCTGGTGAAACAGGGTAAGATAGAGGACAGGGGGACTAAATTCGTTGTCTTCGCTGGTGATGGTGCCACCTATGATATCGGGCTTCAGTTCCTGAGCGGGGCGGTGGAGAGGGGACACAGGTTCCTATATGTCTGCCTCAATAACGAGGCCTATATGAACACCGGTATACAGAGGAGCAGCGCCACCCCTATGGGTGCCTGGACAACCACCTCACCGGTGGGAGAGGTGATTGTGGGGAAGAAGGAGAACAGGAAGGATATGACAGCGATAATGGTCGCCCATAACATCCCCTACGCGGCCCAGGCGGCCCCCCATGCCTGGCGTGACCTCATGACCAAGGTTCAAAAGGCGGTCGAGGTTGATGGGCCCTCCTTCATCGATGTCCTCAGCCCCTGTCAGCGGGGCTGGAGGTATGAGACGGAGGAGACTATCGGCCTATCGAAGCTCGCTGCAGATACCTGCATCTGGCCCCTGTATGAGGTCGTGGATGGAGTATGGAAGCTTAACTATAGACCTAAGAAGAAGCCGATAACCGAGTGGTTCAAGTCACAGGGAAGGTTCTCCCACCTCCTGAGGCCTGAGAACAAGCATCTGGTTGAAGAGATCCAGGGGGTTGTGGACAAGGAGTGGGAAAGGCTTCTCAGGAGGTGCGAGGTATCGGGGGCAGCCTGACACCTTCCCCTTTTACAATATCGGGGTGTAGCGCAGTCTGGATAGCGCGCATGGTTTGGGACCATGAGGTCGGCGGTTCGAATCCGCCCACCCCGACCACAGCAATTGAGACAGAAGAGCAAGGGAATGTCGAGGGGGGGCGAACTACAAAAGACAGAACTATTGCTTTTAAGGCTGGCTATGCAAGGTGAGCCTTGGGTGATGACTTTGTTGACAGCGTTCTCTTAATCAGGTGGTATGAGCGCCCCATTCCACAGTTAGCTCTTCAATGTCCACTGTTCCCCACCCATATGACCAGCGCGACAATACCGAATAATACCCGTCGTAGTACCTGAAGTTGTATAAGCCCTCCTCCTCCACAATATCGCAGGGCACGATCAAATTGCCTGTCCATTTTGAGGTTTGCTTCGATGCGCAGGAAAGTGCGGAGATCTCATCCCCCGTCATAGCTACATATTCATACTCTATGGTAATCTGATGAGTGGCGGGATCGTAAAGAAACACTATACTCTTTGTGGTATCAA
>DAOWNJ010000044.1 GCA_030642645.1 Dehalococcoidia bacterium
GGCGGTGTCGCTTCTTAAAGCGATGTAGTTAATATCATAAACTGCCTTAGGGATAATTCTATGGAAACTGGTACCATTGTATCCTTTCGAAAATGTTGAGTTTATGGTTGGTGATGCTCATGCACTGCCATTTTCAGACCAGAGCTTTGACCATGCTTTCTTGGTCGCCGTCTTGGGAGAGGTGACGGATAGAGATAAGGCCCTTGATGAGCTATACCGTGTGCTCCGACCTGGAGGGATACTATCTATAACCGAGATGCTCCCCGACCCCGACTACTCCTTAAAGGGCACCACAATCGCACCTGGCAGGAGGGCCAGGTTTGAGCCCTATGAGGAGTATGGCAATTTCTTCATATATACGGTAAACTTTAAAAGAGGGTGATATTGGAGGAAAGGATGTTGACCAAGAGGATTATACCTTGCCTTGATGTAACCGGGGGGAGGGTGGTGAAGGGGATAAGCTTCGTACAGCTCAGGGATGCTGGAGACCCTGTTGAACTCGCCGCCTTCTATGATAGGGAGGGGGCTGATGAGCTTGTTTTCCTCGATATAACAGCCTCATCCGATGCCAGGGATATAATGATAGATGTTGTTGAGGGGGTCTCAAGAGAGGTCTTTATCCCTCTTACTGTAGGTGGGGGCCTCAGGAATATCAATGATATGCGCCGAATCCTAGAGGCAGGGGCAGATAAGGTGTCGATAAACACCGCTGCGGTTCTCGACCCCCAGCTTATAAGCGATGGGGCGAGGAAATTTGGCAGCCAGTGCATCGTGGTGGCAATTGACGCAAAGGCCTTAGAGAAGAAGATAGACTCCCCTGAAGAGGGGCCCCTCGCCCTGGACCAGTCATCAAGGTGGGAGGTCTATACACACGGAGGGCGGACGCCGGGGGGGATCGATGCTTTGAAGTGGGCAGAAAGGGCGGTGGAGTTGGGGGCCGGAGAGATACTGCTGACCAGCATGGACACTGATGGCCACCAGGATGGATATGACCTTGAGCTCACCAGGGCCATCTCGGAGGCGGTGAATGTGCCGGTCATCGCCAGTGGTGGCGCAGGGAAGCTTGAGCACCTCTATGATGCCATCACCATCGGCAGGGCTGATGCGGTGCTCGCAGCAAGCATCTTTCACTATGGAACATACTCTATCCGCCAGGCGAAGGTCTACCTCTCAGAGAGGGGAATACCAGTAAGACTATAGGGGGCTAGTTAATGGTTAAGTTCGATGAGAAGGGGCTGATCCCTGCGATTATTCAGGATGCCATCAACGGAGAGGTCCTCATGCTGGGTTATATGAGTGAGGAATCCTTGAGGAGGACGCTCGCCTCAGATCAGGTCTGGTTCTACAGTCGCAGTCGGCAGGAGCTCTGGCATAAAGGAGAGACCTCAGGAAATTACCTCAATGTTCGCTCCATCATCAAGGATTGCGATGATGATACCCTTCTAATTAAGGTGGAGGCTCCCGGCCCTGTATGCCACACAGGAAACAGGAGCTGCTTCTTCCGGAAGCTAGAGGAAGTGGATACATAGGGGAACTGACCACCTATGTAACGACAGCCGCCTGAGCCCGGTCATCCTCCAGAACCGCCTTGAGTGCAGATATACCAACTTCAATCTGACCATCATCGGGCTGTCGAGTGGTCAGAGACTGAAGCATAAGCCCGGGAATGAGAAGGGGGCGCACAATTCTGCTCTTGCTATGAGCTGCGCCAAATCGAACGAACTCATATCCTAGAGCAGCGATGACAGGTAGAAGCGCAAGCCTGGAAAGGATGCGCAGCCACAATTCAGGACGACCAAGAAAGGCGAACAGGACGATGGCAATAACTAATATGATAAGAATAAAGCCGGTCCCGCAGCGGGTGTGGGCGGTGCTGTATCCCCTGACAGCCTCAACCTCCATCGGAGCGCCATCCTCATAGGCGTTGATCGTCTTATGTTCTGCCCCGTGATAGGCAAAGACCCTCTTTATGTCGGGCATCAAGCCTATCCCCCAGAGATAGAGGATAAATATGACCAAGCGAAAGACGCCATCCACAAGGTTGCTTACAACTGAAGAGGCGATGTATGGATCGAGCCAATGGGTAAGCAGAAGAGGGATTACAATAAACAGGCCGATGGCGAGGACGAAGGCAAAGGTGACTACCCCCAGGGCCAGAGCAGTGGAGATCTTCACCTCCTCCTTTTCAAGGGACACATTTGCCGAGTAGAGCAGGTATTTTATCCCCAGGACAAGCGTCTCTATAAGCACGATTACCCCGCGGATTACGGGGGTCTTTCTCATCCTGCCGGTGTATAGGCTATCCAGCGGTTTGGTGGTGGTCGAAAGCTCTCCATTGGGGCGTCTCACCGCAATGGCAATGCTCCTCTCTCCCCGCATCATCACCCCCTCGATAAGGGCCTGCCCACCGTAATAGAATTCCCTGAACAAAGTCCCCTCAAACAAGAAGGAGCGAAATTCCCCCCGCTCCTTCTCCTAGAATCTCTAAAGACCTAGTCCTTGATCCCGTATCGCTTCTTGAAGCGCTCCACCCTCCCCGCAGTGTCCACGATTCGCTGCTCACCGGTGAAGAATGGGTGACACTTGCTACAGAGCTCAACCTTCAATGTTGGCTTTGTTGAGCCTGTTGTGAAGGTATTTCCACAGGAGCAGATTACCTTGGCATCTTTATAATACTTGGGATGGATGTTTTCCTTCATCTCGCATCAGCGGCGTAGACGCTTGCCTTCCTCCTGTCCTTAGATACCGGCTCGAATTTGATACAGCCATCTATCAGGGCGAAGAGGGTATGGTCTCTCCCCACTCCAACATTATTTCCCGGCTTGATCCGGGTCCCCCTCTGGCGAACGATAATCGTCCCCGCCTGAACAGCCTGGCCATCATATCTCTTTACACCAAGCCTCTTCGACTGGCTATCTCGCCCAAGCCTTGTGCTTCCACCGCCCTTCTTATGCGCCAATCTAAAACCACCTCTTATCTAATATTAGCAGGAAATCTCCCTTATAGCAAGCCTGGTATATATTTGACGGTGCCCCCTCTTCCTCCGGTAGCGGGCCTTTGGCTTATACTTGAAGACGATCACCTTCTTCCCCTTCCTCTCGCCGAGGGATGTGGCGATCACCTTCGCCCCACGAACAATAGGCCTACCCACCTTCACCTTGCCATCATCGGCGACAAGGAGCACCCGGTCAAGCTCCACAGCCCCCCCCTCCTCAACATGTAGGCGCTCAACATCTATCGTCTGCCCCGGGGAGACCTTATACTGCTTTCCACCAGTCTCGACTATTGCGTAAATCTGTTATCCTCCTTGCCCGATTGGTTCCATCATCTCTTCGATCTCGCCAACGGTTATCTGGAATGTTATTGTAAGCCAGTTGCTGCTTCTTGAAACATCTATGTTATCAATCAAATCAACGATCTCAGGCGGCATATCCGGCATACCACCATAGCCGATGAAGGTAACCACAAGGTTGATCAGCTCCTGGGCCTCCTGTGCAGACTCTTCACTGGAGAAATAAAGTCTTAACTCGGAGGTGATAGTGGAGGCGTCTCCTTCCCCACTCTTATCAAAGCCGAATCCCACCATCTCGATGTCCTGGAACGGGCTAAGAGACATCTCGCCCATCTCGTCGGGGATCTCGCTCAGCCATTCCTCAGAGACCTCCACCACCGCCTTCATCCATACATCGCCAAGGGCACTGTAGCACTCAAGCATCTGGCCGCTGAGCTTTGCAGCCCCATTCTTGACATCGATGACAGCCCTCACCGCATCCATAGAGCCAGCGACAACCATGGTTGAGGAAAGGAAGCAAACTCCCCATTCCCCGGTCTCATCGGTATATACGGTCTGGCCACCATATGTGGTCGTGCCTGCCTCGCCGGCTACCTCCTCCTCAAGTGCCGAGACAACATCCACGGGGCCAATGACAATGAACCCAATATACCCTCCAAGATATCCCTCAGATTCCATATCGCCGAATAATAATAGCTCGGTGAACCCCTCAAGGGCAATTCCGGTCTCGGCTGTGAACTCGGCAAGCGCCTCGCCAAGGGTCTCGGGCATATCCTCCGTCCGGTTCTCTTGGTAAAGCGTCTCCAGGTCTGTGTCGGAGAGGACCTTTGTTATATTCAGATTGGCAACGAAATCGACGCCGGCTGGCACAAGGTCTATCGCCCTCAGCGCTGGCTGAGGGCCGCAACCGGTAGCAATGGTGGCTGCCACCAGAACAAAGGCCAAAATCAATGGAGCGAACCTCTTCAACATCACATACTCCTTATCTACTACTACGCAGCTAAAATACAATATCAGCCCGAGTAGATGCTTGTCAACCTCTATTCAGTTAACATTTGCTCAGCGGAGAAAGCTAGGTTATGCTATTGGGAACCGCCTCCATCGAGCCTATCAGCTCCTCGATCTCGGTTATAGTTATATCGAGGGTTATCCTTACCCAGCGGCCATCCTGCCCCACCACTGCCTCATGGAGCATCTCTGCAACCCCTTCAGGGAAGTCCATAAAGCCTGAGATAGCTATCACAGCCACAATCACATCATAGGCATCTCCCGCATACACACTGTTGGAGAAATAAAGGTCCAGTTCGGTGGTGATTGTTTGCCCTGCCTTGTTGAAGCTGTATCCAACCACCTCGGTCTCGGAAAACGGTGTCACTGGGATCCCCATTACCTGTTCAGGGAGCCAAACCAGCCACACCTCTGGCACCTCCATCGCTACCCTGACCCATGCCTCTGGGAGCCCGTCATATGTCTCACGGAGTATGCCGCTGAGGCGAAGGTTTCGGTTCCCGCTGACATCGATGACATCCTCAACTGCATCCATAGTGCCGCAGACCATCATGCTGCCGCTCAAGAAGTGCATTGCAATCTTCTCATCGGTATATATTTCATAACCTTCATATTCGAGCTCTGTCATCTCTTCAGTGGCCGTCTGTTTCACGCTCGAGATCGTTCCCCCGGGCCCGCTCAGGATGATGCCAAAATACCCCTGCCTCCCCCCTGAGGTGTCGGTGAATATCAATACCTCAGTGAACTCACTGAGGTTGACGCCATATTCCTCCCCAATCTGGTTCAAGGCATCTTCAAGCGTTTCTGGAGCCTCTGGCCCCTTTGACTCCTGATAAAGCCCTTCGAGATCCGTATCAGACACGATCTTGTTTATTTTTATACTGGCCACAAAATTGGCATCCTGGGGGACTAAGTCTATTGCCTGTACACCAGGTCCACACCCCACCATTATCGAGGTTGTGATCAAGGCGATAACAAGGATTAATATAGCCGCTTTCTTAGCCATTTGGTCGCCTCCTTTATTCAGTTCTGCTATTCAGTTCTGCGTTAATCCTATCAGCTACAAAGCTGGGTGTCAATATGAATTTGCACCCGATGGACGGCAGGGCTATAATGAGACAGGCTATGACATATCTTGATAGCATCCTCTCAAGGGTCACCAAGCCAGCCCGCTACAGTGGGGGGGAGTGGAATACTATTGTAAAGGACTGGGACAGGGTTGATGTGAAGGTTGCCCTCGCCTACCCTGACCTATATGAGGTTGGGATGTCTAACCTTGGGCTCGCTATCCTCTATGACATCCTGAATAGCGAGCCTCATATCCTTGCCGAGCGAGTATATGCCCCCTGGATTGATATGGAGAGTGAGATGAGGGCCAATGGAATCCCCCTGTTCTCCCTGGAATCGAAACGCCCCTTGAGGGAGTTTGATATAATAGGATTCTCCCTTGGCTATGAGCTTACATATACCAATGTCCTCAATATGCTTGACCTGGCAGGGATACCGGTCGCGGCTTCAGAGCGGGGTGATTCATACCCACTCATAATCGCTGGGGGTAGCTGCGCCCTCAACCCAGAGCCAATGGCCGATTTTATCGACCTCTTCGTCCTCGGTGAGGGGGAGGAGGTGCTCCTTGAGCTCATCGAGCTGCTCCGAATGTGGAAACGGGAGGGGGGAGGGAGGCAAGAGCTGCTTCGTAAGGCTGCCCTTATGCCCGGCATTTATGTTCCCAGCCTTTATCGAGTAGACTATCGTGACGATTACACCTTGGCTGCGGTCGTCCCCCTTGTTCCTGAGGCAAGCCCAACTATTAAAAGGCGCACCCTCTCAAAGCTCCCTCCACCACTGACAGGACCTATCGTCCCATATATCGAGGTTATCCATGACAGGGGAGTGGCTGAGATCCAGCGTGGCTGCACCCGCGCCTGCCGCTTCTGTCAGGCGGGGATAATCTACCGCCCCCTCCGCCAGCGTCCCAAAGACGAGGTCCTGAGGGCAGTAGATGAGATCTTGAGGAACTGCGGTTATAGTGAGGTATCCCTTCTATCACTCAGTGCCAGTGACTATGAGGGGATCGAGGAACTGGTTCAGACCCTTATCCAGCGCTACAAGAGTGACAATATTACCTTCTCCCTCCCCAGCCTCCGCATCGAGGAGCTATCGCTGAGGCTCATGGAGCTAACCCACCCAAGGAAGAAAAGCGGGCTCACCTTCGCCCCTGAATCGGGGAGTGAGAGGCTCCGCCGCGCAATCAACAAAAGCATCCCGGAGGAGGAGCTCCTCAGGACTATGGAATTCGCCTTCAAAAGGGGGTGGATGAGCCCAAAGCTATACTTCATGATCGGGCTCCCCACCGAGACCAGTGAGGATGTTGATAGCATCACCGAGCTCATCCGCAAGACCAACCTTTTGGGGAAGGAGGTAGCTGGAAGGCAGCCCCAATTAAAGGTCAGCGTCTCAGCCTTTGTCCCAAAGGCACACACACCTTTTCAGTGGGTGGCTCAAAATAGTGAGGAGGAACTCTCAGCCAAACTTGATTCCCTCAGGCATAGTTTGCGAAAGAGGGCCCAGTTCTCCTGGCAGGACCCCAGAATGAGCCTCCTCGAGGGTGTATTGGCGAGGGGGGACCGAAGATTAGGAGGCGCCATCTGCCGAGCCTGGGAGCTTGGGGCAGGCTTTGATGCCTGGAGCGAGCATTTTAACTATCAAAGGTGGCTCATGGCATTTGAGGAGAGCAGGCTTGACCCAGGATTTTATGCAAACAGGGTGCGTCCCCTTGATGAGGTCTTACCCTGGTCTCATATAGACATTGGGGTGAGCCAGTCATACCTCAAGAGGGAATACCTCAGAACTATGAAGGAACAGGAGACAGGGGACTGCCGTGTTGGGAAATGCAATGCCTGTGGGATGGAGAGGTGGGACCCTGAGTGTGAGAGGAGATATAAGGAGCTCCTGCCCAAAACGAAGAATGTAAACGAGTATTAAATATCGATGCCCAAGACGAGGACAGGAATGTCTATGTCGCTCTCTCCTCTATATTCAAGATTCAAGGTCGGATTTCATCTGCTCAAAATAGGAGACACCAGTCGACATTCCATTAGCTAGGGTCAACATAGGAACTATCTCAATTCCTGAATCGATGAAACTCTGCTTTGCGAAGATAGTCATCTTGGCCAGGACATTGTAGACCATAAAGGCATACTTCCCAAGCTGAACTTCGACCCCAAGTTGGTTTTTTGTGAAATCCATCTCACGAAATCCGTGATGAGTCTCGCCGATCTCAGGCAC
>DAOWNJ010000014.1 GCA_030642645.1 Dehalococcoidia bacterium
CAGATAGACGAAGACCCGGGCAAGATGGTGCCGCTGTCCCTGGATAACATCTGGGGAGTGGATGGTTTTCGGGTTATGCGCGGCAGCCGAGACCTCAAGCCGTTTCTGCTTGAGCGGAACTATGCAGACTTCAGCGATTCCACACCCTATGAAGCTTCCCTGGGCCGACTGCTCAAGGGACTGGAGAGGAAGCCAAGTTGACCCAGATCAAGCTTGCTCCATCAATACTCTCCGCTGACCAGAGCCGCCTGGGGGAGCAGGTCGCCGAGGCGACAAGGGCCGGCGCCGATTACATCCATGTCGATGTCATGGACGGGAGATTTGTCCCCAATATAACCATCGGTGCCCCCGTGGTCGAATCCCTTAGACCCTGGACAGACCTCCCCCTTGATGTCCACCTCATGATCATTGAGCCGGAGCGGCATATTGAAAGCTTCGCTAAAGCGGGCTCAGACATCATCACTGTCCACGCTGAGGTATGCCCTTACCTCTATCGGGTGATCGAATCGATAAAAGAGCTTGGGGTCAAGGCTGGGGTCTCCCTAAACCCCGCCACCCCGCTTTCGATGATTGATGAGGTCCTGCCCGTCATCGACCTGGTCCTGATCATGACAGTGAACCCTGGATTCTGGGGGCAGGATTTCATCGAGGAGACCCTGGAAAAGATCACCCACCTGAGGAGGAGGCTTGATGAGATGGGGGTGGGGGCTGAACTTGAGGTCGATGGCGGCATAAATGCCGAAACAGCGCCAAAGGTGGTTAGGGCAGGGGCAAGGGTGCTTGTTGCTGGCTCAGCGGTCTTTAATCGCAGTGAGGGCGTGGAGGCAGCTATGAGGCGGCTTAGAGGGGTTATCTGACCTTTTGCTGGGTTCTGAGACACCTGGTGCAGATATTGAGCCTCACTGGCTTCCCATCTACGATAACGGTGCTCCTTTGAATATTGGCCTGCCAGCGACGATTGGTTCGCCTTTTGGAGTGGCTTACATTATGACCAAACTGAACGCTCTTGCCACAAATATCACACTTCATCCTATCACCTTTACCTGAATTCGGTTTTCCTGTAGAATTCATTTAAGGATAACATATTTGATCCTCACTGGCAAGGAGGAAAGGTGAAAGAGGTAGTCACCGGGGAAGACCTCAAGGGTATGTTCACCGCCGCCACTGCCTGGCTGGAGAAGAGCGCGGCGGATATAGATGCCCTCAATGTCTTCCCTGTCCCCGATGGTGACACCGGAACCAACATGCTCCTCACCATGCGTTCTATGATGGAGGAGGCCTACAGCTCCCCGGATGAGAGCGTATCGGTGGTCTCGGGTGCGATGGCCCATGGTGCTCTAATGGGGGCCAGGGGGAATAGCGGGGTGATCCTTTCCCAGATAATGCATGGACTTGCGACAGGGCTTGACGGGAAGGTGTCATTCGATGGTGGAGACTTTGCCCGTGCCCTTGAGGAGGCATCCCAGGCAGCATATAAAGGGGTGAGTAACCCGGTTGAGGGGACTATCCTCACTGTGATCCGCGATGCTTCATCGGCGGCAGCAGCAGAGGAGAGTGGCGATATGATCTCGACTCTGGAGAGTGCTGTCGCTGCGGCAAGGGATTCGGTTTCAAGGACCCCTTCCCTCCTCCCGGTATTACGCGAGGCCGGTGTTGTGGATGCCGGAGGGCAGGGGCTTTTTGTCATCCTCGATGGTGCTCTGCGCTTCCTCAAAGGGGAGCTTGAAGAGATGCAATACAGGAGACCCCAGATCATCATCAGCGCCACCCCTATTGCTATTGGGGAACCACACCTGATAAACCATGAGGAGGGCTATGGATACTGCACCGGGCTCCTCATCGAGGGGAGGGAGATGAATGTTGACAGGATCAGGAGAAGTCTGGAGAGGAAAGGGGAATCGGTGATAGTGGTCGGTGATGAGAACATCGTCAGGGTTCACATCCATACCTTCGACCCGGGTAAGATCCTGAGCTATGCCACCTCCCTCGGCACCCTCCATGAGATCCAGATACGGAATATGGATGACCAGCATGAGGAGTTCATCGCATCCCAGAGGACGAGGGCACCTTCCCTCAATATCGCCATCATTGCGGTTGTCTCCGGTGATGGGCTCAGTGATGTCTTCAGGAGCCTCGGTGCCACCGCCATTGTTCCTGGGGGGAGGACGATGAACCCAAGCACCAAGGAGATGTTCCAGGCGATAAGCGCGGTCTCCCCGGAGAATGTCATCCTCCTTCCAAATAACAAGAACACCATCCCCGTCGCAGAGCAGAGCAGGGGATTGACCGAGAAAAGGGTTGAGGTAGTCCCCACTAAAACCATCCCTCAAGGGGTCTCAGCGCTCCTTGCCTTCAACTATGAGGCTGACCTTGAGACGAATTTGAAGGCGATGGAGAGGGCGTCATCCGCCGTTCGGACGGTGGAGGTGACAAATGCGGTTCGCTCCACCAGGGTTGGCGAGTTTAAGATTAAAAAGGGTCAGGCGATAGGATTTCTCGATGAGGAGCTTGTTGCGGTGGGCACCAGCCGAGAGCAGGTTCTCTATGAGGTTCTGAAGTCAGCGGGGCTTGAGGGCCTGGAGCTTGTTACCATCTACCATGGTGCCGATACCGAAAAGGGTGAGGCTGAAGGGGTGGCTGAGGTGCTTAGAGGAGGCCACCCCCAACTTGGTGTTGAGGTGGTCTCAGGCAGACAGCCCAACTATAATTACATCGTCTCTTTGGAATGATCCTCGATATCGAGCCACTCAGGAAGATCCTCGAGCTTGAGAGAGCTAAAGGCTACAAGGATATTGCAGTGATCGGTGGGCTTGATCGCTACCTCAGCCGATTAAGGGATGAGAAGACCATTGAGGATGCCGGGTTCCTGGAACAGGTCTCTCTGGATTACTCAAGCATGGATAGGGAACAAAGGTCGGAGTGGGTGGAGAGTATGCTGGATTTCCTGAATAGAAGAGACGTCAGGGCAAAGCCCCGAAGGGAGACCCCCAGCGACCAGTCGCTCGATTCCCCGCTAACCACAATTAAAGGGATAAGCCCAAGCCTGTCCCTCAAGTTTGAAAGGCTTGGGGTGAGGACAGTTCGAGACCTGATCTACTTCTTCCCACGCCGCCACCTTGACTACTCAAGGGTAAAGCCCATATCAAGGATTGAGGTGGGAGCGGAGCAGACAGTTGTGGCTACGGTTTGGGAGGCACACCAGACCATCCTCGGAGGGAGAAAGGGCACCGAGGCGATCGTCGGCGATGATAGCGGGAATATGAGGGTTGTCTGGTTCAATCAGCCCTATTTGGCAAAGAGACTGCGCCCGAACTTAAGGGTGGTCATAAGCGGAAGGGTCGGCATCTTCAGGGGGATGAAGGTCTTCGAGTCCCCTCAGTGGGAGCCATCCTCAGGGGAGCTTGTCCATACCGGGAGATTAGTCCCTATCTATCCATTAACTGAGGGGCTATCCCCTCGCGTTGTGCGGAGGGTGGTAAAGGAGACTGTGGAGGGATGGGCCCCCAGGATAGCCGATTTCCTCCCGGAGGATGTGAGAGACGAGGCTCGGCTCCTCGGCCTTCCCCAGGCCCTGGTCCAGGCCCACTACCCTGATGGTGAGGTCATGAAGGATATGGCGAGGAGAAGACTCGCCTTTGATGAGCTATTCCTCATTCAGCTTGGGGTTCTTGAGAGGAAGCATGACTGGCAGGAGGGAAGCCCCGCCCCTCCCCTTAAGACCGATTGGAGCATCCTCGAGGGTTTCCTTGATTCCCTCCCATTCACCCTTACACCTGCTCAGAGGCGTGCTCTCGACGAGATATTGAGCGACCTGGAGAAGCCAAAGCCGATGTGTCGCCTCCTTCAGGGGGAGGTGGGGAGCGGGAAGACGGTTGTTGCCGCCACAGCCCTTCTGGTTGCCGCTTTAGATGGCTTTCAGGGGGTTCTCATGGCACCAACCGAGATCCTTGCCGAGCAGCACTTCAATAGCATCTCCGCTCTCCTCTCCACTCACCCCTTCAACATAGCGCTCCTCACAGGAGGTCTCAGGAGGTCGGAAAAGGAGGAGCTCCACCAGAGGATAAGGGATGGGGAGGTGGATATCGTTATCGGGACGCACGCCCTCATTCAGAAAGGGGCGGAGTTTGAGAGACTTGGCCTGGCTATAGTGGATGAGCAGCACCGATTCGGGGTGATGCAGCGCTCACAACTACGCCACAAGGGCACCAGCCCCCATCTACTGGTGATGACCGCTACCCCCATCCCCAGAAGCCTGGCGCTCACGCTCTATGGTGACCTGGAGCTTTCGGTTATCGATGAACTCCCCCCGGGGAGGAAAGAGATAAGGACGAGGTGGCTTGAGTCCCATGAGAGAGGTGAGGCCTACTCCTTCCTCAGGGGTCAGGTCAGGGAGGGGAGACAGGGGTTCATCATCTGCCCCCTTATTGAGGAGTCCGAGAGGGTCCAGACGAGGGCTGCTATAAAGGAGTATGAGCTACTCTCCAGGGATGTCTTCCCCGACCTTCGACTTGGCCTCCTCCACGGCCGTATGAAGAGCGAGGAGAAGGAGAGGGTGATGCGCCGCTTCAGGGATGGGGAGCTTGATATACTTGTTTCAACCCCTGTTGTTGAGGTTGGGATAGATGTCCCCAATGCCACCGTGATGATTGTTGAGGGAGCCGACCACTTTGGATTTGCCCAGCTACATCAGTTTCGTGGTCGTGTGGGGAGGGGGGAGCACCCAAGCTACTGCCTGCTGCTCGCCGATAACCCTTCAGCGGAGGGGAGGGACAGGCTTGGGACCATCGAGAAGACCCAGGATGGATTCGCCCTGGCCGAGGAGGACTTGAGACTAAGGGGGCCAGGTGAGTTCTTCGGGACAAGACAGAGCGGCCTGCCAGACCTGAAGATGGCAAGGTTCTCCGATGTCGGGCTTCTGGAGCTTGCCCGAAGCGAGGCGATAAGGCTCTTTGAGGCCGATCCTGAGCTAAAAAAGCCAGGGCACAGACTCCTTGCCCAAGAGGTTGGGAGGCTTCTGAGGGGTGGGGCTGAGTGGAGCTAGCTAATAGAGGGGGGATAAAGCCATGATTAAGGATGATATCGCAAAGCTACTGGAGGATGCCGCAATCAAGGCCCAGGAGGAAGGGCTTCTGCCCCCGGTCGTCCTCCCTGAGGTTACGGTGGAGCACCCCCCCAGTCCTTCATACGGTGACTATGCCGGGACCGTCCCCTTGAAACTGGCCAGGGCGGCAAGGATGGACGCCCTCAAGGTGGCAAAGGCCCTGGAGGGTCTCATCGTCCCCTCCGAGGAGATCGAGAGGATCGAGGTGGTGCCCCCTGGATTTATCAACTTCTTCCTCAAGAGGGAATGGCTGGTAAAGCAGGTTGATGCCATCCTCGATGCCGGGGAGTCCTATGGCGATATAGATATCGGTCAGGGCTTGCGGGTTCAGGTTGAGTTTGTAAGCGTCAACCCCACCGGCCCCCTCCATGTTGGGCACGGGAGGGGGGCGGTCCTGGGCAGCACCCTTTCAAATGTGCTCACCTCCGCAGGCTACTCTGTGGTGAAGGAGTACTATATAAATGATGCCGGAAGCCAGATGGACTCCTTCTATCGCTCCCTTCATTGTCGCTACCTCAAGGCCCTGGGCTTGGAGAGTGAAATGCCACTCGATGGCTACTTCGGCGACTACCTCGTAGATATGGCCAGGGAGATTGTGGCTGAACAGGGAGGGAAAGATGAAGCAATTTCTAAAATAGCGGAGATTACCCTTGACGGAAAAGACCCCGTTCAAGAGATAGGCAAAATCGGAGTGGCAAAGATCATAGAAGGGATCAAATTAGACCTCGAACTTCTGGGCGTGGAGTTTGACAACTGGTTCTACGAACATGAGCTCTATGATGAGGGTCAGTACCAAAGGGTGATGTCCCTGCTCCGCGAGAGGGGATACATTGGGGAGAGGGAGGGGGCGGTTTGGTTCGTCTCCACCGCCCTTGGCGATGACAAGGACAATGTCCTAGTGAGAAGCGGCGGCTCCCCAACCTACTTCGCCTCAGATATAGCATATCACTACAACAAATTCCTGGAGAGGGGATTTGATCAGGTGATCAACATCTGGGGGGCAGACCACCTGGGGCATGTCTCCAGGATGAAGGCAGTGGTAGGTGCACTTGGTATAAACCCGGAGCGCCTCCGCATAATAATTGCCCAGATGGTGAGCTTGAAGCGTGGCCAGAATGTGGTCAAGGTATCAAAGCGCAGTGGAGAGCTCATCACCCTTCGTGAGCTTATCGATGAGGTCGGCCCCGATGCCTGCCTCGTCTTCTTCCTCTCCCGCTCCCCCGATAGCCAGATGGACTTCGACCTCGAACTGGCGAAGAAGCAGTCGGCGGATAACCCCGTCTACTATATCCAGTATGCCCATGCTCGCATCTCGGGCATCCTCCGCCTTGCCGATGAGAGGGGGATCGATTATACCGGGGGGGATACCTCCCTCATCACAAATGAGGCGGAGCTAGACCTCATTCGCAAGATGCTCCAGCTTCCTGAGTTTACCGAGCTTGTTGCTCGAAACCTGGAGCCCCAGCATATCCTCTACTACTCCCAGGAACTTGCCACCGCATTTCATGACTTCTATGAGAAGTGCCGTGTTATCTCCGATGACGAACAAATGACAAGGGCGAGGCTGAAGCTCGTTGCGGCGGCGAGGCTCGTCCTTGCAAAGTCGCTCCGCCTTATGGGGGTGAGTGCCCCGGAGAGGATGTAGGCTAAACAGACTGCTGAAAAAGTCCTTCGGGCATTTTCAGCGGCCTTAAAAGCCCTGCCTCTTATACTCCTGCCCAAGCTGGGAGTAGAAGCCGCCGGTCTGCTCCAGCATTTGCAGCTTGTCTGGAGAGAGCTCTTTCTTTATCTGGGCTGGTACCCCAACCACGAATGACCTACTCGGTATCTTCATCCCCTCCCCCACCACCGCCCCGGCCCCAACGATTGAGTAGTCCCCAACCTCGACATTGTCAAGTATGGTGGCATTGATGCCAATGAGGACATTCCTCCCGATCCTCGAGCAATGGACAACTGCACTATGCCCGATAAGGGCATTATCTCCAATCTCCAGAGGGGAGTCAGCGTGGAGGACGGTATTGTCCTGGATGCTCACATTCCTTCCGATCCTTATCGGGGCGATATCGGCCCTTATCACCACCCCTGGCCATATATTTGAGCTCTCCCCTATCTCAACATCCCCGATGATATAGGCCTTCTCACTTACAAAGGCAGAATCCGCTATCTTCGGCGTCTTGTCCCCGAAGGTCTTAATCACCTTCCCCTCCTTTTCGATTTGTTGCCATTATAGCTGTATTGAGGGGATGGTCAAGTGATGTCCTTGATGATGCTCTCCCATTGTGCTAGACTTCGGTGGGGAGGTCTAAATGCCAAAAGCAAAGATCGGGGTAATCGGGGGGAGCGGGCTATATGAGATAGAGGGGATGAGGGATATTGAGGAGGTAAAGCCAGATACTCCTTTTGGAGAGCCAAGCGACTCTATTATAGTCGGCTCCCTTGAGGGGGCCACTCTTGCCTTCCTTCCCCGCCACGGCAGGGGGCACCGAATAAGCCCAACAGAGCTCCCCTCAAGGGCAAATATCTATGCCCTCAAGTCCCTCGGTGTTGAGTGGCTCATCTCGGTGAGCGCCGTCGGGAGCCTCAATGAGGGTATCCATCCCCTCGACCTCGTAATCCCCGACCAGCTCATCGACCGCACAAAGGGCAGGGTGAACTCCTTTTTTGGAGAGGGGCTGGTCGCTCATGTCCCCTTCGCCGATCCCTTCTGCCCCACTTTAAGCGACATCCTTTATCAACAAGCCATAGATGTAGGGATCAGGGTTCGCAAAGGGGGAATATATCTGGCGATGGAGGGGCCGCTCTTCTCAACAAGGGCGGAATCGGCCCTCTATCGCTCCTGGGGGGCTGATGTCATCGGGATGACCGCCCTACCCGAGGCGTAACTGGCAAGGGAGGCGGAGATATGCTACGCTACCCTCGCCTTTGTAACCGATTACGACTGCTGGCATGAAACCGAGGAGTCGGTAACCATCGAAATGACCCTTGCCAACCTTGAGAGAAATGTTGATACTGCCAAGAGGATTATAAAACTGGCTGCCCAAAACCTCCCTGAGAGGAGGGATTGTTGTTGCTCAAGTGCCCTTGAGAATGCTATTATCACCTCTCCTGAGCGGATCCCGGGGTGGATCAAGAGGGACTGGGCACTCCTGATCGGGAAGTATGTTCATTAGAGATAGATTCGAGCCCAATTGCCTTTCTACAGCTATAGGGAGTATGCCTCATACCGATCCCGGGGAGGCCACCTCATCGGTGCTCTCATATCTCGATATACCCGCTTGGCCTCAACTGCCAAAGCGTTCATTTCTGGAGAATATGTATGCCCAGTTCAGCGAGGGGTTCCCTGGCATCGTGATAGATGGGGAGCGGGCCTATGTTGACCGCTCCCAGGACCTAGATGAGCAACTGGGCAGGCTCTATACCGCTTATCTGGATAACGATGTGGATGGGCATGGGGTAAGCCCTGAATATGCAGCGGGACTCCATGCCCTACTCGCCAGGAAGGTTGAAAAGGCGGTCAAGGGTCAGGTAACCGGCCCCATAAGCTTCGGGCTCACCGTTACCGACCAGAACCGCCGCGCTTTGCTCTACGATGAGGTCCTCGCCGATGCCCTGGCCAAACACCTCCGCCTCAAGGCATCATGGCAGGAGAGAATGCTTCGAGAGGTATCCCCCAATACAATCATCTTCGTTGACGAGCCCTATATGGCCTCCTTCGGCTCAGCCTTTTTCTCCCTCTCCAGGGAGAAGGTGGTTACCCTCCTTGAGGAGGTCCTCGGTGGCATAAAGGGCCTGAAGGGGGTCCACTGCTGTGCCAATACCGACTGGTCCGTCCTTCTCTCCACCTCTGTTGACATCCTGAGCCTTGATGCCTATAGCTATGCCCAGCCGCTGAGCCTCTACCCCGCTGAGGTGAATAGTTTCCTTGAGCGTGGAGGGGTAATAGCCTGGGGTATCGTCCCATCAAGTGAGGCATCCCTGGATGAGGAAACAATGGAAAGCCTCACCGAGCGCCTTGAGGAGGCAATGGGGCTTCTCACCACAAAGGGAATCCCCTTCGAGCTCCTGATCCGGCGCTCGCTTATCACCCCATCGTGTGGGCTTGGCTCACTCTCGATAGAGGCGGCAACAAGGGCCCTTGAGCTAACCCGAGGGGTCTCTAGGGAATTCAGGAAACGGTATCTGAGGGATGGATGATGTTGAAGCGAAGATTAGGTCGGACAAACTTTGAGACCTCTGTTCTGGGGTTTGGTGGCATCGCCATCCAGTACCAACCCTGGGAGGAGGCGGTTGCGGCGGTAAAGAGGGCTATCGAGCTCGGGGTGAACCTCATCGATAGTGCTAGAGGCTACGGCGATAGCGAGGACAAGATCGGGGAGGCGATCAAGGGGCAGAGGGAGAACCTCTTCATCTCCACGAAGAGCCATTACCCTACCGGGGAGGAGGTCAGGAGGAGCATCGATGAGAGCCTCGCTCACCTGGGGGTCGACAGGATAGACCTCATCTTCATGCACGCCGTCGACCAGGAGCAGGAGTTTGAAAGGCGCCTGAGGAACGGGGTGCTTGATGCGATGCGGGACGCCAGGCGAGCGGGGAAGGTTAACTATATCGGGATAAGCGGGCACCAGAACAGGGTGCTGGCTAAGGCGATAAGAACCGGGGAGTTCGATGTCCTAATGGCAATGTATAATCTGGCCGATGATGACGCTCAAGAGGAGCTTTTCCCGCTTGCGTCTAGTATGGATGTTGGGATAACGGTGATGAAACCGCTCGGAGGGGGATACCTTGGCATCCTCCCTGAGGTGGCCCAGTTCGGCGTCGCTGAGAAGGCGATAAGCACCGCCGATGAGGCCCTCCGCTTTGTCCTATCAAACCAGTATATCAACACTTCGGTGGTTGGGATGGGGAGCATAGCTGAGGTGGAACAGGATATCCCCCTCGGCCTCTCCCCCCAGGAGATGCCCCCAGAGGAGCTAGCTCGTCTCAAGGAAAGGGCTAGGGTCTCAGGCTATACCTTCTGCCGTGGTTGTGGCTACTGCCTCCCGGTATGCGAGCAGGAGATCGACATAAGGGAGGTATTCCGGCTATTTGTATTCCATGAGCAATATGGCCTCAAGGAGCTTGCCAAGGAGAGATTCCAGAAATATCATGAGGGCAAGGTAGCCATGTGCACAGAGTGCCTAAACTGCACCGAGAGGTGCCCTGCCGCCCTGGACATACCTTCGCTACTTAAGCAGGCAGCATCTATCTTAGGGTCAAATCGATGAATAAAGCGAAAAGGGTAGCCAATCAAAAACATCGCAAGAGGCAGAGGAAGCTTAAAGAGAAGAGGAGGCTTGAGAAGCGGGCCTCTTAGCGTGAGCGATGAAGAGGGTTTACCTTCTTAGCGGTGGGCCGGGGACCGGTAAGACCACTATCATAAAGGAGGTATTGCGCAAATTTCAGGGAAGAGCAGGAGGGTTCTATACCGAGGAGATAAGGGGTAACGGGGCAAGGGAGGGCTTCAGGATTATTACACTCGATGGCAAAAGCGCAATCCTTGCCCATATCGATATCAAGAGCCCCTATCATGTCGGGAGGTATGGCGTGGACATTGAGGCCCTTGACAGGATAGGGGTCTCAGCCATAAGGGAGGCGGTAAAGAGCTCAGAGCTGGTCATTATCGATGAGATCGGAAGGATGGAGCTTTTCTCACCATCCTTTAAGGAGGCGGTGCTGGAGGCAATCGGTAGCGGAAAGAGGGTCCTGGGGACGATAATGCTCAAGTCCCACCCCTTCTCTGACGAGGTCAAGATTAGCCCAGGGGTGGCCTTGATTTCAGTCGCGAGGTCTAACAGAAATGAGGTGCTTGGGGAGGTGCTGGGGTGGCTTGAGGAAGCAAAGGATGGAGAAAATAGGCATTAGACCTATCGGAAATATTGAGCCCTGGATTCTTGATGAGCTCAGCCGGAGGCTGGGGGGGGTATTCGGATGCCCCGTTGAGATAATGGAAAAGCACGACCTGCCTGATCGTGCCTATGACCCCAAAAGGAGGCAATACCACTCGACACCACTCCTTGCCACTATAAAGGGCGCTGGGCCGAGGGAGGGAAGGGTCCTGGGGGTTGTCGATGTAGACTTATATGTTCGGGGCCTGAACTTTGTCTTCGGTGAAGCTGACCCGGGTTCAAAGACGGCGCTCATCTCCCTATGCCGTTTGAGGCAGGAATACTATGGTCTGCCCCCGGATGAGCCCCTTTTCGCCGAGAGGGCTACCAAAGAGGCGATTCACGAACTGGGGCATACCTATGGCTTGAGACACTGCAGGGACGAAAGGTGTATAATGTATTTCTCAAGTAGCCTGCTGGACACTGACAGGAAACGGGCAGCTTTCTGCAATAACTGCTCGAGGAGGATAAAAGGGTGAGCGTCCTGGTTGTTGGCTCGGTGGCCCTTGACTCGGTGGAGACGCCATCTGGAAGCGTTAGGGATGTCCTTGGAGGCTCGGCAATCTATTTCGCCGCCTCAGCCAGCCTCTATACAGAGGTAAACCTGGTGGGGGTGGTGGGCACAGACTTCCCCCAGGAGCATACCCGCTTCCTCACCGAGCGTGGGGTTGATGTCATGGGGTTAAAGGTCGTCGATGGTCAGACCTTCCGCTGGGCAGGTCGCTACAACGAGCTTGGCGCCGTTGAGACCCTCCAGACACATCTAAATGTATTCGCCGATTTTCACCCCACCCTCCCCCCAGGATATGAGAGGAGCGACATGGTCTTCCTGGGCAATATCGACCCTGACCTTCAGGGTGAAGTTCTGAGGCAGGTGAAAGGGCCAAAGCTCGTGATGATGGATACCATGGACTTCTGGATAAGGGGAAAGAGGGAATCACTCTACCAAACCATGGGCACGGTGGACGTTGTCACCATGAATGAATCTGAGGTTCGTCTCCTCACCGGAAAGCACAGCATCATCTCCGCCGCCAGGGGAGTCCTTGAGCTTGGGCCAAAGGCGGTGATCATAAAGAGGGGGGAATACGGGTCCATCATGCTCTCGGAGGATGGCTACTTTATCGCCCCTGCCTATCCCGTGGCTTATGTAAAGGACCCCACGGGTGCCGGGGATAGCTTTGCCGGCGGCATACTGGGCTATCTCGACGGAACAGATGACTTCAGCCCCCAGGCATTAAGAAAGGCCATCGTCCACGGCACTATCATGGCCAGCTACACCGTCTCGGAATTCAGCATCGATGGCCTCCGCTCCCTCAATAAGGCCAACATTGCCCAAAGATACCAGGAGTTTAAGGGAATCACACAATTTGAAGATAAGGAGAGCACCCAGTGAAAGCTGACATCAAGGACCAATCCCTCTCTCATCAGGGCCAGCTAAAAATTGAGTGGACATCAAGGGAGATGCCGGTGTTGAGGTTCATAAGGGAGAGGTTTTCCAGGGAGAAGCCCCTTCGGGGGGCAAGGGTCTCCGCCTGCCTTCATATAACAAGCGAGACGGCAAACCTTGCCCTCGCCCTTAGGGAGGGCGGCGCTGACATTGTCCTCTGCGCCTCAAACCCGCTCTCTACCCAGGACGACGCCGCCGCCTGCTTGGTGATGGAACATGGAATCCCCGTTTTTGCTATCAAAGGTGAGGACAACCAGACCTATTACCAGCATATAGATGCTGCCCTGGACCACAGGCCAAATATCACCATGGATGATGGCTGTGACCTTGTGGCATCGATCCACAAAGAGCGCGCTGAGCTTGCTGGGGACATTATCGGTGGGACCGAGGAGACGACCACGGGTGTGATAAGGCTGAGAAGCCTCCAGAGGGAGGGGAAGCTAAAATACCCCATCATTGCGGTCAATGATGCCCAGACAAAGCACCTGTTCGACAACCGCTATGGGACCGGGCAGAGCACCATCGATGGCATCACCAGGGCAACGAATATCCTGTGGGCGGGGAAGAGGGTAGTGGTATGCGGCTATGGATGGTGCGGGAGGGGGGTGGCGATGAGGGCAAGGGGGCTCGGCGCCCAGGTAATCATCGCAGAGGTAAACCCTGTCTCAGCCCTTGAGGCGGTGATGGATGGGTACCAGGTGATGCCCCTCCTCGAGGCCTCCAGGATAGGGGATGTCTTTATCACCACCACCGGGGATATACATGTCATCGACAGGGCCCATATGCTTGAGATGAAGGACGGCGC
>DAOWNJ010000093.1 GCA_030642645.1 Dehalococcoidia bacterium
CGATGCCATCACCTTCTCAGGCTCGCGGGCATTCAGGTTTATAAAATATGGGCCATGGGCGCTGAGCATCACCCCTTCCCTGGATGCCACCCCCCCTACCCCCCTGGCGCTCCTCTCGCCCATCTTCACCCCCTGGACGAACTGAACCTCCATGCAGCCAAGCCCAAGCTCCCCAACCCTCTCAATCCCCGCCTCTGTAGAAGGCGACCTTGAGCTTAAAGGTTTACCCGCTGTCCCGAATAAGAGCCGCTCCATATCGATTCCCCCCAGTAATTGAATTTTACTTTTACCCCTATCCAGTGTCAAGGAAGGTAAATTTCCTGATTGGGGCACTGTGGTATATAATGTTAAACTCAGAGCGTACTCCACCATGTCACAAGACAACCCCAATGGCATCCAATCAGGCGAGACAGAAGGTGTAGAGCTCATTACCGACACCATGGGGGGGATAGAGGTTGTAGTCCCACGGCGGAGGTGGTGGCAGATCTCTACCTTCAGCGCCCTCGGGGTTAAGGATTTCCGCTGGTTCTGGGTCGGGATGCTCTGCTCCTTTGCCGCGGTTCAGATAGAGATAACGACCCGCGCCTGGCTGGTATATCAGATGACCGGCTCATATGCACTCCTTGGTGCAGTAACAGCGGCATGGGGGGTATCCCAGCTCATGTTCCTGCCTATCGGCGGCGCCGTCGCCGACCGCGTTGATAAGCGAAACCTGATCATCATCTCCCAACTGGGAACTGCTACTTTGGCCCTCTGCATAGCCATTCTCGTATCCACACATACCATCGCCCTGTGGCACCTCATAGTGTGCGCCTTCCTAAGCGGGGTGGTCTTCGCCTTTAATGCCCCGGCACGCCAGGCCATCGTCCCCCAGCTCGTGGGTAAGGGTATGCTGATGAACGGCATCTCCCTAAACTCCACGGGGATGAACCTGATGCGAGTTGCCGGCCCACCCCTGGCCGGGGTCCTCATAGCGGTGATCAGCATGGCCGGCGCCTTCTTTATAACGGTGCTGTTCTACATAATCGCCGCCTTCTCCCTTCTGATGGTGGCAACAACGAGTGAGGGGGGCAGGGGGCTTATAGGCTCGGTGGTGAGCGGTCTATCTGAGTCATGGAAATATATACGCTATAACCCACGAGCGGTGTTCGGGGAGGTGGTGGAGGGTATGGGTTATATCCGCCACAATTCCACCATCCTGATGCTCCTTCTGGTGGCCTTCATACCCATCCTTCTAGGAATGCCCTATATGAACCTTATGCCCGGATTCGCACAAGAGGTTATGGGGGTAAGTGAGGTGGGTTATGGAAGCTTGCTGGGTGTTGCCGGCGTTGGCGCCCTTGTTGGCTCCCTTGCCGTCGCCTCACTGGGAGATTTCAAACACAAGGGCAAGCTCATGATAGCGGCCACCCTCTTCTTCGGCATTTCGCTCGCCCTCCTGGGCAAGGTAACATCCCTCGCCCCCACCTACGCCGTCCTCATCGGCGCCGGGGTGGGTAGCGCCAGCTATATGGCAGTGAACAACACCCTTATTCAGAGCAATGTCACCGACCAAATAAGGGGGAGGGTGATGAGCGTCTATATGATGACCTTCGGATTGATGCCACTGGGAACACTACCACTGGGTGTTGCCGCCGATGCCTTTGGGGTCTCTAATGTCTATTTCTTCGCCGGGGTTACTATCCTGGTATTTATCTTAATTACGGCCCTCTTACGCCCCAACCTGAGGCGCCTTGAATAGCATAGTTAGCAAAACTGTAGATTTCATCAGGCAAAATGAGACCCTAGTTGTCCTCTGTATAGGGGAATTGCTGCTCATGAGGTAGGGTTGCTCATTACTATTTATTGGAGCTGGAGTATCGAATTCCCCCCTTCCAAAACAGTAGTATATAATAGAGGCTGCTGAAAAAATCCTTCGGGCATTTTTTCAGCAGCAGTCAGAATATGGGGAATGACTCTATAAATCCAGAAAACGATAACGATGAGGAGGATGAGGCCCTTTACAGGAGCAGGGTAAGGGTGGAGGGGGCCGAGCTAGTAACCCCACCTGTTCGGGTTACAACCTTCTCCGCTCTAAAGGTCAGGGACTACCGCTGGTTCTGGCTTTCAACCCTAGCTGGCTCTGCCTCAATGCAGATGCAGATACTGGGCCGGCTTTGGTTGGTCTACGCCCTGACAGGATCGGCCCTCGCCCTCGGCATAGTGGCCGCTGCCCGAGGAGGTGCCATACTCATTTTCTCCCTCTATGGCGGTGCCGTGGCTGACAGGGTTAAGAAGCGGAACCTGCTCCTCGTCACCCAGTCTGCAAATGCCGTTGTCGCCCTGGCCATTGCCATCCTTATATCTACGGGTGCGATTATCTGGCAGCATCTCATCATTGCTGCTGTTCTCAACGGCCTCGTTTTCTCTTTCAACTCCCCGGGACGACAGTCGTTTATCCCTGAGCTTGTGGGGAGAGGGAGATGCTCACAAATGGCATTGCCCTCTATAACACAGCCATGAACCTTATGCGCATTATTATCCCAGTCATTGCCGGGACACTGGTGCTCGTAATTGGAGTGGCGGGGGTTTACTACATTGGGGCTGCCTGCTATGCGGTCTCAATCGTTGCCCTTTTAATGATCCCCGCCTCAAGGAAAGCCGGGCCTCGGCCTGATAGCTCGGTGGGGAGAGACCTGATTGAGGGGTTGGGCTATGTCCGCCGCAGCCCGATCATCCTGATATTACTGGTGATGGCCTTCGTTGCCGCTATTTTTGCCATGCCTTATTCCAACTTCATGCCTGTATTTGCCGTTGACATCCTTGAGGCTGGCCCAACTGGTCTTGGATGGCTTCTGACCATGACCGGTATCGGGGCCCTGGCGGGCTCGCTGGGGGTCGCCTCCCTGGCAAACTTCAGACGAAAGGGGCTGCTCCTCCTTATCTCTGCCATCGCCTTCGGCGCGATGCTCATCCTTTTTTGCTTCTCCCACTCCTTTGCCCTCTCCCTACTTTTGCTCGTGGGTGTTGGGCTTGGGATGGCCTGCTATATGACGCTCAGCAACGCCCTCATTCAGCAAAACACGACCCATGAGGTTCGCGGCCGAGTTATGAGCATCTACATGATGACCTTTGGCCTGATGCCCCTTGGCGCCCTGCCACTGGGGGCGATCGCCGATAGGGTAGGGACCCCCTCCACCCTATCCATTGCCGCCGCTATCGCTACCACCTTCATCGTGCTTATGGCCATTCTGCGCCCCCAATTGAGACGCCTGGAGTGAGAGGGCCTGTTGCTAGCTAACTCTATATGATATACTTTCCTTCGGAGGTGCTGGTTTGTTAAATAAGATATCTCTGGGCATAAAGGAAATAGGTGGTTACCGCACGGTTGTGGATAAAAGCCTGATCGACGAGGTAGAGGCCCTGGCTCGCGACCTCAGGGGGCTCAGACTCTGCCACATAAACTCCACCCCCTTCGGTGGAGGGGTTGCGGAGCTACTTATATCCATCATCCCTATCTTGAGGGGGCTGGGGATAAGTGCCGACTGGCAGGTGATCCGGGGTGACCAGCGCTTCTTTGCGATCACCAAGAGCATGCACAACGCCATTCAGGGCGGATCGGGTGAGATGATCAAGAAAGAATCAACAAGGAGTGTTTACCAGAGGAACAACCTCACCAATGCCCGCGAGCTGGATAAGAACTATGATGTCTTCATCATCAATGACCCCCAGCCTGCAGCCCTGCGCCACTATTGCGAGGATAGCAAGGCCAAGTGGATATGGCGCTGCCATGTCGATAGCTCTCAGCCCAACCAGGATGTATGGCAGTTCCTTCGCCCCTATGTCGAGGAGTATGATGCTGCGGTATTTACCCTGCAGAAGTTTGTTCCCCATGACCTCAATGTCCCCCGCATCGCCACTATGGCACCGGCCATCGACCCATTCAGCTCTAAGAACATGGCCCTCCCCAAGACGCTATGCCGTGAGATGATCGGCAATCTGGGACTGGATAAAGACCGCCCCCTTGTGACCCAGATCTCCCGCTTTGACCCATGGAAGGACCCTTTCGGGGTGATAGCGGCCTATAAACTGGCAAAGAGAGATATCCCCAGGCTTCAACTGGCTATGGTTGGCTCCTTCGCCGGTGATGACCCAGAGGCATGGGGGATATATGCTCAAGTCCATGAGGAGGCGAATAAGGACGATGATATCTTTATATTCTCCAGCCTGAGCGGGGTGGGGAACATGGAGGTAAATGCCTTCCAGAC
>DAOWNJ010000105.1 GCA_030642645.1 Dehalococcoidia bacterium
CTCCAGAAACTTCGTAAGAAGCTCATCGAAAATGAGCTGGATGCCATCCTGGTATCGCAGCCCGAGAACCGCCGCTACCTCTCTGGATTCACCGGCTCGGCGGGATACCTCATCATCTCAGATGATGGCGCTATCCTGGCCGCCGATTTTCGCTATATCGAGCAGGCAGAAAGCCAGGCCCCCGAATTCACAATTTTTCGAATATCAGGTGGTTTTTCCGAATGGCTTCCTGATATAGTGTATAGCTTGAGAGCAAAGAGGCTTGGCTTTGAGGCAAATGACCTGACCTTTGCCACCTATCGGCAGCTATCCGAGGCGAGGGAAGGGATACAGCTCTTGCCCACAGGTGGGATTATCGAATCGCTGCGTGCTGTTAAGGATGAAGATGAGATTGGGCACATCAAGAGGGCGGTTGAGCTTTCTGATGCCGCCTTCGATTACATTTTGCAGACTATCAAGGCCGGTATGACGGAGAGGGAGGTGGCATGGGAGCTTGAGAGATTCATGAGGGAGAATGGCAGCGAGAGCCTCCCCTTTGAGATTATCGTTGCCTCAGGCCCAAACTCTGCCCTCCCCCACGCCCAGCCATCGGAGCGCCCCATCTCTGAGGGCGAGCCTATAGTTATCGATATGGGGGCCAGGGTCGAGGGATACTCGAGTGACCTGAGCCGTACCATTTGCCTCGGCCCACGAGACAGGAGCTTTGAGAAAATATATGACCTCGTTCTCGGTGCTCAGCTCACCGCCATTGCCACCATCGAGGCGGGGATGAGCGGGGAGATGGCAGATGAACTCGCCCGAACAGTCATAGAGAAGGGTGGGTATGGGAAGAGATTTGGACACGGGCTGGGGCATGGGGTTGGCCTCGCCCCTCATGAGGAGCCTCGTCTGGGGCCGAACTCACCTGACATCCTCGCCGATGGCATGGTTTTCACCATCGAGCCCGGGATATATATCTCTGGCTGGGGTGGGGTCAGGATCGAGGATGTGGTTTTAATGGAGAACGGGAGAGCAAGGGTGCTCTCCAAAGCGAAAAAGATAGATTGACCTTTCTGAAGGGTGGATAAGATTATTACAGACAAGGTGGAAAAGAGAAAGGGAACTTTGTCCGCTTAGGGGTGAGGTATGCTGGGGTGAGAGATGTGCGTTGTGGGACTACGACTCTGAGAAGTGTGTTGTGGTGGGATTGCTGGATGCACTGGATGTTATTAGTGATAGGAGGAGGCAAAAGGGTATGATCAGCACAAGCGAACTCAAAAAGGGGATAACCATTGAACTGGATGGAGAGCCTTATACTATCGTCGATTACCAGCATACAAAGATCGCTCAACGCGCAGCACAGGTTAAGCTGAGGCTTTACAATATCAAGGGGGGGTATACCATTGAGCGAACATTTCAGTCGGGAGAGAAGTTCCCCCGTGTGCGCCTTGAGAGAAGAGAGATGCAGTACCTCTACTGCGATGGCGAGCTATATTACTTTATGGATACGGAGAGCTTTGAGCAGAGCATATTGAGTGCTGAGCAGCTAGGTGATGCCCTGAATTACCTGAAGGAAGGGATGTCCCTTGAGGTGCTTGTCTACAAGGGTGAGCCCATTGGGGTAGAGCTACCCACATCGGTGGAGCTGGGGGTTACCGAGACAGGCCCTGGATTCAAGGGGGACACAGCAACAGCAGGGACTAAGCCTGCCAGGCTGGAGACAGGCATCACCATCCATGTCCCCTTTTTCATCAATAACGGAGATGTAGTTCGCGTTGACACCCGAACCGGCAAGTATCTGGAGAGGGTAAGTTAATATTGCTGAAGGCTGACCTCCACATCCATACACTATATTCGCCGGACTCAGTGATGTCTCTGGAAGACATCATCAGCCGATGTCTTGAGGTCGGGATAAACTGCCTCGCCATAACCGACCACAATACTATTGAGGGGGCTCTCAGGATGGAAAGGGCTAGCCCCTTCCATATTATTATTGGTGAGGAGATACAGACCCGATCCGGGGAGGTGATAGGGCTCTTCCTTGAGGAGGAGATACCCCGAGGCCTGAGCGCTGAGGAGGCAGTAAGCGGCATTAAGGCACAGGGTGGGCTTGTCATGGTCCCCCACCCCTTTGACAGGACACGCCCCTCCGCCATCCGCCGCCAGACGCTTGAGGAACTCCTTCCCCAAATAGACATCATCGAGACCTTCAACTCCCGCACCCTCTTTCTCAGAGATTCTGAAAGGGCAAGGCTTTTTGCAAAAAATCACGGGCTCCCTTCAGGTGCCGGGAGCGATGCCCATACCATTGGTGAGATCGGCAATGCCTATGTTGAGATGGCGGAGTTCAATGGCAAGGAGGAGTTCCTCAACGCCCTATCAAAAGGTGATGTCATTGGACGCAGGTCAAACCCACTGGTTCATATAGCCAGCTCCTGGACAAGGCTTAGAAAGCGGCTCTTGTGATGTATAAGATCGGCTGGTTTTCAACAGGGCGGGGCGAAGGCTCTCGGGCCTTACTGACAACGACACAAGAAAGCATCGAGAAAGGCCAAATAAATGCAGAGATCGCCTTCGTATTCAACAACCGGGAGCCTGGGGAAGCAGAGGAAACCGACCGGTTCCTTCAGTTGGCCAGGTCTTATCACATTCCTCTTATCTGCCTGTCGTCTAGAAGGTTTAAGGCTCAGAAAGCAGGTGGTGCCTGGCCGCGCTACCGGCTTGAATACGACAGAGAGGTGATGAGCCGTCTCGAAGGCTTTGACCCCGACCTGTGTGTTCTTGCCGGATACATGCTCATCGTCGGGGAGGAGATGTGCCAGAAGTATAAAATGATAAACCTCCACCCCGCGGCCCCGGGTGGTCCCACAGGGACATGGCAAGAGGTGATATGGAAGCTAATTGAAACCAAAGCATCAGAGACCGGGGTTATGATGCACCTGGTAACCCCGGAGCTTGACAAGGGGCCACCGGTGAGCTACTGCACCTTTTCTATCCGCGGTGAGCCTTTCGATAGATACTGGAGTGAGATAAGAGGGCGCTCTATAGAGGAAGTAAGAGCACAAGAGGGCGGAAAAAATCCACTCTTCGGGCTTATTCGAGAACATGGACTAGCGAGGGAATTTCCCTTGATTGTTACCACCATAAAGGCCTTTAGCGAGGGCATGGTAAGGATAGAGAAGGGGATAGTGGTCGATGCCAGAGGGGAGCCTATCGGAGGCTATAACCTGACCGAAGAGATAGAAGAGAAGGTTAAAGGAGCGATTCTATAGCGGACTCATTTATCAAGGGAAGGTTGAAGGGGCAAAACCCCTTCACAATCATACTTCCCCCTCTCCTTTGAAGGAGAGGGGGATCAAGGGGGTGAGGTTGATAAACAAATTCATCTGCTTTGACCTTGAGGGCCCCCTATCGCCAGGGGACAATGCCTATAAGCTTATGAAGCTCCTCCCCAATGACATTGTGGCCCGCCTCTCCATATCAAAGGCAGGGGTAAGAAATGGGCTTCCTCTGCCCGATGGGCTAAAGCAGCGTTACGAGGAACTATTTAGTCGCCCCTTATAAGACCTACGCTCTCTTCCTGTTCAGGATCTCATCGACTATCCCGTACTCCACTGCCTGCCCAGCGTTCATATAGTAGTTACGGTCAGTATCTGCGGTTATCTTCTCCGTCGTCTGACCAGTATGCTTGGCAAGGATGTCTCGAATAAGCCCCTGGATGCGTATTATCTCACGGGCCTCAATCTCGATATCCGTCGCCTGGCCGGTCACCCCGCCTGATGGCTGATGCATGTGGATAGTAGAATTGGGGAGGGCATAGCGCTTTCCTTTTGTCCCGGCGGACAGGAGAACAGTGCCCATGCTTGCTGATAAACCAACACAG